>CAKZOF010000638.1 GCA_937135995.1 uncultured Pyrinomonas sp. | reverse complement strand
TGGCGAAAGCGTGCTCTCGGATGAAGCGTTGGACGGCGCGCTGAAAATTCTCCGGCCCCAAGAAAAATTCGGCTTGGCGCAGCATGGAAGGCGCTTTGCGATAGACGATGTTTCCATAGGCCGATTTCGCCGCCGAAAGGTTGGGCACTTCTTGGTAGATGGGCGTCGTCCCCTTGGTCGCATCAGTGGCGTAGGCGGCGGGTTTGGTACGTTGGTAGAAAGCTTTCCACGCATTGTACTGCGGCAGCAACTTCTCCGTCGCTTTGTACGCCATGAAGGTCGCAAAGCCTTCTTTGAGCCACAAATCATCGAACCAACGCATGGTCACGAGATCGCCGAACCATTGATGAGCCGCTTCGTGGAAGATCAGTTCCGCGCGCGACAGAAGATCGTTGGCCGTCGGATCGAATGGAAAGAGCGTCGCTTCTTCGCGGAGAAAGGTTGCGCCAGCGTGCTCCATGCCGCCGTAAGCGAACTCCGGAACGACGACGATGTCGTACTTTTCGAACGGGTAAGGGTGGTCGAAGTAACGCGCGAAGAACTGCAGCGCTTCCCGATTCAAGCGAAAGAGTTCTTCTTTTTCCGCAAGCGCACGCGCGCGCCGCGAGCGACGCACGTAGAGCCGCGTATCGAACGGCGAGCGCTCGTCGCGCAGCTCAACGAACGGGCCAGCCGCGAAAGCGAACAGATAGGTGCTGATCGGCGGCGTCTCACCGAACCGCACGATTTTGGTCGCGTCCGCACGCGGCACGATCTGCTGGGCGCGCGTGTTCGAGACGACCTCCCACTGCTGCGGGGCAACGACCTCTAACCGAAAACGCGCTTTCAAATCGGGCTGATCGAAACACGGAAAGACCGTGCTCGCATCGGACGGGACGAAGAGCGTGTAGATGTATTCGCTGGCGTCTTCGCGGTCTAGATAGCGCGTCACGGCGGTGCCGGAGGTGCTGATCGGTGATTCGAAACGAAGGCGTAGCCGGTTCTCGCCCGCGATCAGAAACTCTCCGGGAATCACCAAGTGCTCGTTCTCGTATGTGGGAACCACGGCGCGCCCGTTCACTTCGACGTCGCGCACGCGGTCGGGCGAAGGCGCGCGCCAATCGAGCACCAGTTGCGCGGGCATCTCGCGGAGTTTGAAACGGATCTCTTCGCGGCCGCGAAGTAGATTCGCCTTAGGCGCAAGTTCTATGCGCAGGTCGTAGCGAACTTCGGCATAGCGCGTGGCGCGCGCCAGCGCCAATTCGCGGCTTACTCCGGGAGCGAGCAGGCGGTCTTCGGCGTACACAGCGGTCGAAAAGAGAAGAATGAAGAGCGCCAAACGGCCTGTCATTGCACCTTATCGACGCACATCGGCGGAGCGAAACGCCGCCTGTGCGCGCGTGCCATTGAAATCATAGATGATGTGCAGGCGCAGCGCGCCGTCAGCGATCTCGGCGCGGATGTCGCGAACACGCGCGCGCAGCGCCCCGCCAGCGGCCTGCACCGGGAGATTGAGCGCCAGTTGATCGCTGCGCAGCACTTCGATTGGATTGACGCGGTCGTTGAGCACGCGCTGCACGAAGAGCGCGATGAGTCCGGCGAAGGCCGGCGAGACGCCTTCCGGCGAGATCCCCTCGACGTTGATCTGCCCGTAGAGAGTTTGTCGCTCGCGGTTGAAGAGCAGTTGAACGTTGGTTTGCGCCGCGCCGCGGAAATTGATGCAGCGCCCGAAGACGTTGTAGTTGCCGGCAAAGGCTAGCGGGGCGTTGATGCGCCCCTCAGCCAGCCGCACGAAGGTGCGCGCGCCGTTCTGCTCCGGCGTGATGGTCACTTGGCTCGGGCAACCTGCGTCCTGCACGCGGCTGATCGTCGCGCCGCGGGCGGCGAGCCTGAACGATGGCTCGCCAACTTCGCGGAAGATCGTCTCGATCACAGAGTTGAAGAAACGCTCGTCGAGCGTGATGATCGCCGCGGTCGCTGCTTCGCCGGCTTCTAGCCGGCGGCCGCCGCAAAGCACGAGCCGTTGATACAGGCAACGATATGGCTTGGCCCTTTGCTACAGCCGACGATAGCACCGCGGCCTTCCGGGTAAGGGTGATGGTTCGCAAGCCGTGGATCGAGGTGCGGGCAAGCTATGTCTGAGCTGCGCTATTATGTCGCTTGGAGGCGCCCGGATGGAAGCTTCCGCCCCGGCGAACCCTTTGAGAGCTTTTCTGAAGCCGCGGCCGCGCTATCCGCCTGGCAGCCGCAGGCTGAAACGTCGTCGTCCTCTGCCGAGCATTTCGCTTGCGCCAGCGCGGTGGAAATCTGGTGCTGCCGCCAGG
>CAKZOF010000637.1 GCA_937135995.1 uncultured Pyrinomonas sp. | reverse complement strand
CGTCTCTTCCGTCATCTTCAGTCGCTCCGCTTCCTGCTCTCGTTCAAACGAAAACCGCTCGATCCGGACCCTTAAACGCCCTTCTTCCGTCGTCAACGGCCCGACGATGCTGTGGCTCACCGTCTCTCCGATCCTGATGCGCGCTTCGCCCGATAGTTCCTTGTCGGACCAGCAAACGGCGCTTCCATCGAGAAGCACGATGTCGCCACGTTCCAACCCTTCGATGTTGGCTCCGTCGACTTGAGCTTCACCGATCGCAACAGCGAGCGGCAGATCGCTGACGATGCGCCGGCAGCGGTCGAGCTTGCCGGACAAGCCATCTTCGTCGCGCCACAAGTCGTCACTTGCGTCGAGCGCGGCGAGCGCCTTTGCGCCGATCAAGAGCTTGACCGGCCCTCGCACCTTGCCCACGCGGACGTCGAAGTTCAACTCAAAAGCGCGCTCCTCTCGTCTTGCCCGCTCGAAGCTCACACTGCGCAGGCGAAAGAACGTCTCGCCAATGATGACGTTCAGTTCGCTTAGCAGTTTGATAAGCAGGAACTCGAAGACGGTCTGTTCGATACGCGACAGCGGACGTCGTGTTTGCTGATGCGGGTCTTCGCCGAGCGCCTGCGCGACCATCTTGAGGGCGAAGTCCGCGTCTGTCTCGATCGCAACGCACGCATCCGCTGGCGCAAGCGCAACCAACGCGTGCACCGCTGCCGGATCATGGTCACCTTCGGCGAACGACCGCTCCCGCAGACCAGCGAAATCGATTTCGGCGCTGCCGCCGTAACTCGACAGCACGGTGCTGATCCTCTCCGCGACGCGCGCGGAGAACTGCGGCGGAAGACGATCGAGCGCCGCTGAAAGCTGCGCTTCGCGGCGCGTAACCTTGGGCAGCGCGTCGTCCCAACGACGCGCTGCGGCGTCCGCCACAAGTGGGTCTTCCTGCGGCGCAAGAGGGTGAATCACCGCTTCGCTTCCTACAGCAGAAGAAAGAAAGATGTCGGAAGCAAAAGGGTCGGTTTTGATCGCGGTTGCCTGACCAGACGACTCAGCGCGTTCAACAGGTTCATCTCTCATAGCGAGCAGAGCCTTTCATTCGTGCTCATTCGTATCAACGTTCGAAGCACAGAGCGACCGCGCTGCCACGCCAGCACACGACGACTTCGATCGCTCTTCGTCAAGCGCGGTAGTTCGTCTCCGACTCTAGGACGCTGTCTGCCGCCGGCTCGCCGGGAGTTAGGCGCGTTCGCTTCGGAGCGTCGGTATTGTGAACGGAGCTTTCGCTCCGCCCGCTCTCTCCGAAGCTTTGGTTGGCGGTCTCGGCGCCGACGCTGGTTCGCAGCGAAACGAGGTTGATGCCGCGCGAGCGCATGATCGCAGCCAGTTCGTTGGAGCGGGCGTCGATCTGCGCTCGCGCCCGCTCGCTCGAAGCGATGAATTCCGCCATCACACGTCCGGCTTCATCGGCGCTCAATTTGACGCGCACCCCTTCGAGTACCGAGCGCTGCAATTGAATGATCACCTCGCGACGGTTGCCGAGAACCTGTAAGCGAATGGCCGAGACGATCCGCTCCAGATCAGCGACGTGCAGAATGGCACGCGCGTTGGGCGCTTCCGCCGCGTTGACCTCGGCGTCAGCGTGAAAACCTCTGCTCAAACCACCGAAGCTGCTTTCTGATTCGTCGCGGCTGCGCTTCTCCTCGCGCCGATGCGTTTCCGGTTCACCTTCAGCCCGCTCGGTCCGCTCTTCGCCGTCGCAACGGTCTTCGGACCGGTCTGCGTCGGTTCGTTCTTGGCGACGCGCCGAACGCGCGACCTCGTCGAAGACATCGGCGAAAAGGCTGCGCGCTTCGGTTTGCCCTGTCGTATCAGGCGATTCAAGCGCCCTTTCTTGGTCCAGCTGTTCGGTCTCCGAAGCCTCGCGCGTCTTGGGGCGCTTGGCATCCGGGATCGGATTCGGCCGGTTCAACGTCGATGTGACCTTCATCATTCCCACCCCTTTCAACGACCCAGCTTCTGAGCCGCTTTGTTGGCGATTTCGCGCGCTTTTCGGCGATCGATGGATGCGCCGGTCAAATCCAGCGCGAGCGCGCGTTCCATCGCTTCGGAAGCAGCCGCATACTCACGCAGTTCGTACATCAGTTCGCCGTACTTGTAGTGCGCCAAGGCGAACTTCGGATCCAACTCCGTCGCGCGACGATAAGCATTCATCGCGCTGACCACCTGCCTCATGCCGAGGTAGCAATCGCCGATCTCCAAGTAAACCTCGGCGGACGGTTCTTTCTCGGCGATGTTCTGGAACTCGCGCAGCGCTTGCGCCCACTTCTTCTGCCGTTTCAAGCTACGCGCCGTGGCGAGAGCAGGATTGAGCGACGCTGGTGTCTTGTCAGCAGCGGGGCCGACCTCGGACGTCGTGTTTGCCCCCAACGCTGCGGCCTTGCGGTAATACTGCTCTGCCTCCTTCTCCTTGCCTTGCTTGCGTAAGGCGTCGCCCATGCCGCGATAGGCGGGCGCCATGTTGGGATTGATGCGCGACGCTTGCTGGTAGGCTTTGAATGCCTCCCCTGGCTGATTGGTCGCCAGATATGCGTTGCCGCGTAGCAGATGGGCGATGGCAAGTTGCGGTTCATCTAACGCGACCTTATTGAAGGCAACGAGCGCATCAGCATAATTGCCACGCAAATACGCGATCTGCCCTTGCGTCAGCAGATTGTAGGAGCGCAAGCGTTTCTGATCCGGCTCGCGGTCGAGCACCGTGCGCATGTCGGCCTCAAGCTTGCGCCAATCGTCGAGCGTCGGAGCGCCATCGGGTTTGGCTTCGAGCATCCGTTGAAACATAGCTTCGGCATCCACGATGACCTTCTCCGCGGTCAACAAGGGCGGAGTCGGTTCTGCGGGCTTCGGCTCTTCCACAGACTTCGCCGTTTCTCTGACGACTTCGGCAGTGCCACCGTCACCCCTGCCCGGTTCAGGCGTGGGCGGCGTAGCCGACTTCAACTTGAAGTCGAAGCTCTGACTTCCGGGCCGCACTTCGATCAATTGACGTTCGATGCGGTAGCCGGTGCGCGTAGCAAGCACGCTGTATCTGCCACGCGGCAAACGTACCACCAAATTTCCTTGCGCGTCGGTTTTAC
>CAKZOF010000636.1 GCA_937135995.1 uncultured Pyrinomonas sp. | reverse complement strand
CCGCGGCCGTTTCGAACAGACCGGGACGCGCTTGACTGGCGCCGGTGAACGCGCCCCGTTCGTAGCCGAACAGTTCGGCTTCGATGAGCGATTCGGGGATGGCCGAGCAATCGAGCGCGACAAAGGGACGGTGTTCGGACGTGCCCAACTGCCGCAACCGCGCCTCGTGCAGCGCGCGCGCCACCAGCTCTTTGCCTGTGCCCGTTTCGCCCGTGATGAGCACGGTGTCGGGCAGCGGCGCGACCCGTTCGATGATCTCGCGCAGGCGCTGCATGGCGGCGCTGTTGCCGATCAACTCTCCGTTGCGTGCAGCGCGATGCGCGGCCACTTGCCGTTCGAGATCGACGACGCGTTGGCGCAAGTCACGTTCGTCCAGCGCACGCTTGATCTTGAAGAGTACGTCGTCCATCGAGAACGGCTTGCTGATGTAATCGGCGGCACCTCGCTTGAGCGCTTCGACAGCAGCTTCGATCGACCCAAAAGCCGTCATCAGGATCACGGCCACGCCGTCGCCGCGCGCGCGAAGATGGTCGAGCAGTTGCTGCCCGCTCATCCCCGGCATCCGCACGTCGGACAGCACCAGATCGAACGGCGCGCGCGCCATGATCTGCAGGGCTTGTTCGGCGCTCTGGGCCGTTTCCACTGCGTAACCCTCGCCGACTAGGAACTTCTTCAGCACAGCGCACATCTGCTCCTTGTCGTCGATGACGAGAATGCGCGCTTTGCGCCCTGCCGTGGCCGTCTTTTTGTCTGAAGAGGCCGTCATCGTCGGTTCCAGTATAGCGCATCTTGCTTGGCAGCGACGCCGGGCTTCTTATGTCAAGATTCATCCCCGTGCGCCGCGCATCGACGCTTGAACGTGTTCTGCGGTCATCTTCGCCAGCGCACGAACGGGCGGCGCCGTTCGGCCTCTGCTTGCGCAAGGAACCACGAGGTTGACGTGAGCCTGTTGCCGCGTGCCACGCCAACCTCCCTCCCACGCAAAGAACTAAACCGTCGCCACTTTGCGGCGGGCGGTCAACTGTGTGCGATGGGCAGGCGAATGCAGACCGTGGTTCCACGGTGGTCGGATTTTTCGATGGTCAACGAACCAGCATGGCGCTGGACGATACGGTGGCTGATCGCCAAGCCCAACCCGGTGCCGCCATCTTTGTTGGCCGTGAAGAAGGGTTTGAAGACGTGCGGCAGCGCCGTTGCCGGAATGCCCGGACCGGTGTCGCTGATCTTGACGACGACATGCGGCACGCCGAGCGGCGCGGCGGCGACGAGCACGCTGTCGGTCGCCACGGTGAGCTGGCGCGTGCGCCCCGGCGGCAACGCTTCCATCGCTTGACGCGCGTTGTTGAGGATGTTGAAGAGCACTTGCTGAAGCTGCGCCGGGTCGCCGTCGATGACCGAGATGTACGGCGCCAGTTCCAATCGCGCCTCGATCCGCGAGCGATGAAACTGCGGGGCCAGAAGCGCCATGGTGCGTTCGATCAGCGCGTTCAGATCGACGGCGACCAGTTGCGGCGATGGGTCGCGCGCGAAATCCAGCAACCGCTGGACCAGCGCGGCGATGTTCTGCGTCTGTTCGCTGATGGCGCGAAGTTCGTCGGCCCTTTCAGCGAGCGCTTCGTCGCGCAGCAGGTACTCGATGTTGGCCGAGATGATGTTGAGCGGCGTGCCGACTTCGTGGGCGATGCCGGCGGCGATCTCGCCGATGGCCGAAGTGCGTTCTTGTTGGATCAAGCGGCGCTCGAGCAGTTTTTCGTCCGTCACGTCGCGCGTCACGCAGACGACGCCCGTGATGCGTCCGTCGGGCGCGATGATCGGATCGGTCGTCAGGCGCAACACGCGCCCGCGAAGTCGGTCGCCGAGTTCGACTACCTGAGCACACCGCTCGGTCACGGTCCGCATGATGGTGCAATCCTCGCGCGGTTTCGGCGAATCGTGATAGATCTCGCAACACCTGCGGCCGATCAACGCCTCTGGCACGGTGCCGAACAGCGCCGCCAACGAGCGATTGGCGCGCCGGATGCGCCCCGACGGCGCGTGAATCGACACGCCATCGGTGAGCGCATCGAACGTTCGCTCCCACTCGCGTTGCGCCGAGCGTATCTCTTCGAAAAGCTGCGCGTGTTCGAGCGCCAAGCCGACCTGTCGCCCGACGGTGGTCAGTAGGCGCAGTTCGTTCTCGGCAAAGCGCCGCGCAGCATGACAGAAGAGCGTCAGCACGCCGCGCACACCACCCCGCCCGACGAGCGGCGTGGCGACGAGCGCGCCAACCCGTTCGTTGACCAGTTCGCGCCGCGCCACGCGCCGGTCGCTGGCCACGTCGGTCACCGCGATCGTCTCGCCGAGCACGGCAGCGCGTCCGATGACGCCTTCGCCCAGTTCGAACCGCTGAACGAGTTCGCGGGCGCGCTCGCTCAAGTTCAATTGCGCGCTGAGGTAGAGCGCCTCCTCTTCTTCGTCCAGGCGATGAGCGCAGCCAGCATCGAGCGCCGTCACGCGAAGAACGATCTCGAGCGTCCGTGACAGAAGCGTTGCGATGTCGGGCGATTCGTTGATCGCTTCCGCCACACCGCTCAACGCGACGAGATCGGCGTCGCGGTCGAGCGCGCGCCGCCGCGGCGTGCGGATCGTCATCGAACAAAGCCTCCTCGTTCGGTCCCTGTTGGCGACCCGCTCCGACCGGAAGAGGGCCGCTGAAAGAAGCATAACGCCGCGCCGAGGCTGCGGGCAACGCGTGCTGGACGCGCCGCTGTGCTGCTGCCGCACAGACGAGGTTTGCATATTATGCAAGTTCTATTCACTGGCCGCCTGGTCAAACGAACTGTTCGGTCTCGGTGGAACCGGCCAGCGCCACCGTCGACGCCTTGTGGCCCGTCACCACTTGCGCGACAGCGTCGAAATAACCCGTGCCGACGAAAGATTGATGCTTGATGGCGCGGTAGCCGTCTGGCTCGCGCGCGAACTCGCGCTCTTGCAGGCGAGCGTAAGCCGTCATGCCGCTGGCGGCGTACTCGCGCGCTAGTTCGAACATGCTCAGGTTGAGGGCGTGAAAGCCAGCGAGCGTGATGAACTGGAACTTGTAGCCGAGGCGGCCCAGTTCGCGCTGAAAATCGGCGATCTGCTGTTCGTTCAACTTCCGCTTCCAGTTGAACGACGGCGAACAGTTGTAGGCGAGAAGTTTGCCCGGATAGCGAGCGTGCACGGCTTCAGCGAAAGCGGCCGCTTCGGCAAGATCCGGCGAAGAGGTCTCGCACCAGAGCATGTCCGCGTACGGCGCGTAGGCGATGGCACGCGCAATGGCCTGCTCCAGTCCGTGACGGACACGGAAGAACCCTTCCGCCGTGCGCTCGCCGGTCAAAAAGGGGCGATCGCGCTCGTCGATGTCGCTCGTCAACAGGGTCGCCGAGTTGGCGTCGGTGCGCGCAATCAACACGGTCGGCACGCCGAGAACGTCGGCGGCTAATCGCGCGGCCACGAGCTTTTGAATGAACTCGCCGGTCGGCACCAACACCTTGCCACCGAGATGGCCGCACTTTTTAGCCGACGATAACTGATCTTCGAAATGAACGGCAGCCGCCCCAGCCTCGATCATCGCCTTCATCAACTCGAAGGCGTTGAGGTTGCCACCGAAACCAGCTTCAGCATCGGCGACGATCGGCACAAACCAATCGCGGTCGCGCTTGCCCTCGTACCACTCGATCTGGTCCATGCGCTGCAGCGCGCGGTTGATGCGCCCGACCAGATGCGGAACGCTGCTGACCGGATAGAGGCTCTGATCGGGATAGGTCTGCCAAGCATCGTTGGCGTCAGCCGCCACTTGCCAGCCGCTGACGTAGATCGCTTTGAGCCCGGCTTGAACCTGCTGCACGGCTTGATTGCCGGTTAGCGCGCCGAGGGCGGCGACGTATGGCTCGCTGTGCAGCATCTCCCACAACCGACGCGCACCGCGCTCGGCCAAGGTGTAGGCGATGCGGAGCGAGCCGCGCAAACGCGCGACCTCGTGCGCGCTGTACGGGCGGACGACGCCTTGCCAGCGCGCTTCCTGCTGCCACTCGCGTTCGATCTCTTCGGCGGAGATGAAACCACTCTGCATCGGATGATTCCTCCTCGATGTTCTGCTTCGCTTCGGCGGTTTTCACAACTATGAACACTTGTTCAAAATAGTGAACCGCAAAAAGCGAGGCGATGGTACGCGAATCGTTCGGCTAAGATCAACAGCGACGCGCCGCTCTGTTCAATATATTGAACAAAAATTCGTTATGATGGACAAAATGGGTTTTATCGTGACGCGCGGTGCACGCCCCCGGCCTCGAGGCACGGGGATACAGTGGGCTTGATGAAAAGAGTTGGTGCACGGAACGCGGCGCGAAACGGTTTGGGATGGGGGCTGCCACGCTGGGGCCTCGGCCCGTGCGCGCCTCCGGCTGCAAGCCGTGGGGAGCAGTCACCGTCGGTCGCCTTTTGACAGCGCGCGTCGCGACGCTGATAATCTCGGCGGAGAACGAGGATGAGCGCCGTTTCCACCGCCATCATGCGAGCGCTGGACATCTTGGAAGCGATTGCCGAGCGCGAACGTGGCCTGACGACTTCCGAGGTGAGTCGGCGTCTCGGCATTCCCAAAAGCTCCGCCAGTTACATCCTGCACACGCTCGAGCAGCGCGGCTATCTCAAGCGACAGGCGAGCACGCGTCGGTATCAGTTAAGCCTCAAGCTCCTCAACATCACCCGCCATCTGCTGGCCGATCTCGACATTCGCGAACTTGCTCGCCCGACGCTGCGTGAACTCGTCGATCAGAGCGGGCTGACGGCCCACCTAGCCGTGCTCGATCAGGGCGAGGCCGTGTACATCGAGAAGGTCGAGGCGCCCGGTTTTGTGCGCATGAACACGTGGGTCGGGCGGCGACTACCGGTTCACTCGACCAGCGTCGGCAAAGCTCTGGTCGCTTATCTTGACGAGGCGACGGTCAAGGCTCTGCTTCGCGAGCGTGGGTTGAAGAAACAGACGCCCAAGACGATCGCCAGTTGCGCCGAGTTCATGCAGGAGTTGGCGCGCGTGCGCGAGCATGGCTTCGCCATCGATGACGAGGAGAACAGCCTCGGCGTGCGGTGCGTTGCGGCGCCGGTCTTCGACGCCACAGGTCGCGTGGTCGCCAGCATCGGCGTGACCGGGACGACGACGCAGAACGATCTGCGACGTTTGCCGCGGACGGCGGCGTTGGTCAAAGAGGCCGCGCGCAAGCTGTCGCAGCAGCTCGGCTACCGCCCGCCGCGCAGAGCGGCCAGCCCGTTTTGAGCAACGAGGTCCAGCGGTGAGCCGATCCGACACGTGGCCCGACGCGCCGCCGAACGCGGGATCGATGATGGCGAGAATGGGTGGCCAATTCTCGATCCGCTGCTCATGAACGCCTTGGGCGGCGCTTGGATCGTCATCGCGCCAGCAGGTGACGATCGAAGAACTCCACTGTGGCGCGGTCGACTTTGAGCCAGTTCGCGTGGCGCATGAAGTGGTGCGTGTCGTCCGGGATCACCAGTTCCTCGAACGGGACGCCGGCGCGGTGCAACCGGCGCGCTAGATCCACCGTCTGGCTGAAACGGACGTTGCGGTCGTCGTCGCCGTGAATCAAGAGCACGGGCGAGCGCCACGTCTTGATCGCCGAGACGGGCGAGGAGTCCCACGCCGCTTTGATCGCTTCGTCGGCATCGGGCGCGCGCTCGACGCGCGGTTCGAGCAACGGGCGCGCTCGCTCGGTGGTCCAGTCGTGCACGCCGTGGATGTCGACGCCGGCGGCAAACAGCGCCGAGTCGCGCGCCAGCGCCAGCGCCGTTAAGTAGCCGCCGTAGCTGCCGCCGTAGATGCCGATCCGCTGCGGATCGACCTCGGGCAGCGAACGCAAGAACTCGCCTGCCGCCCGCACGTCCTGATACTCGGACGCGCCGCGCGGGCCGGCTCGCGGCGGGTTGTGGAACTCGTAGCCGTAGCCGATCCCTAGCCGGTAGTTGATCGACAGGACAATGTAGCCGCGACTGGCCAGATATTGATTGAGCGCATAGGCGTTGGCGTAGTAGTCCGAGTAGTGCCAGCCCAAGAGCATCTGGCGCGGCGGTCCGCCGTGCACGTAGACGATGGCCGGGCGGCGTCCATTTGAGCCTTGCTTCATGAAGAGTTGGGCGTGGATTGGGAGTCCGTCGGGCGCGCGATAGATGACCTTCCTTGGCACGACGAGTTGTTCGGTGGGAAAGTCGGCCGGAAGCCGGTCCGCTGCGACAAGGCGCGCTGGTCCACCGCCGAACGGCATCACAGCCGGAAGCGGCGGGCGCTGCGCCGTCGCGCTCACAAAGGCGACGGTCTGCATGTCGCCGGTCACGACGGGCGACCACTCGAGTCCGCGTCCGGGCGTGAGCACTTCGGGCGCCGCGCGATCGACGGCGACGCGGACGATATGGCGGCGGTCGATGTCGTCGGCGTCCGCGCCAGCGTTGGCGGCAAAGACGAGGAAGCGCCGGTCGGGCGTGAGCGAAATGTGTTCGGCCATGTAATTGCCCGGCGTCAGGAGCAGCGGTTCGCCGCCGTCTTCCGCAATCGAGTACAGATGCGGCCACCCATCCATGTACGAAAGAAAGACGATGCGTCCGTTGGCGGCCCAGTGTAAATTGGGGCCGCCGTGCGTCGTCGGGAAAGAGCCGCGCAAGCTGTTCGGGCTGGTCCAGAGCGGACGCGCTTGCCCCGTGCTCGCATCGGCCATCCAGATCGCCCACGGCGTGGGACGCTGTTCGAGAACGGGTTCAGGTGGACCGCCCGCGCCGGGCCGACGGACAAAGACGAGCCGTCGTCCGTCAGGCGACCAGCGCGGGTGCGTGTCGCGCGACGTCGAAGGCGCGAGCCAGAGAATGGGCGTCCGTTCATCGGTGTAGATGCCGATCAAGGAGTGCGTGCCGCGGTCGGAGACGAAAGCGAGGCGACTTGCATCGGGCGACCAGACGGGCGAACCGTTGTCGCCGCGCGCCGTGAAGAGTTTTTTAGCCGGGGCCGACCCATCGATTGGGACGCTCCAGATGGAGCGGTCGCGCACGAACGCGACCACATCGCCGCGCGGTGAGATCACCGGCTCATCTCCTTCGGCCAACAACTTCGGCTCGCCGCCTGTCCATGGCACGCTCCAGATGGCGACGCGCGGCGGCGTCGGTTGCGAAGTGGGATTCACCGGCAGCGAGTCGTCCCAGTTGGAACCGTGATCGCCGCCGCGCACGTAGACGATCCACCGTCCATCGGGCGACATCGCCAGACTCGAGATCTCTTGGCCGTCGTCCGCCTCGTAGTCGGTCAACCGGCGCGCGCGCCAGTCGGGTGCCGCCGCTACCCAGACGTTGCGTCTGCCCTGTTCGTTGAACGCCCACGCGATGCGCGCGCCGGTGGCTGCCGCCGTCAGTTCATTCGGGTACGGGTAGCTGCGAATCTGTTCGAGCGTGAACGGCGGTTGCGCGGCCAAAGGACCGATCGGCGGCAACGCGGCGATGGTCGCCGCCACCGCGGCGACGCAAAGGGGGGCGCAGAGCCTGTGCATTGCGGCCCGAAATCGTGATGAAGTAGAGCAGCTAAACGAGTTCTGCGGTCTCATGTCGGGACGGGAACGTTGATTCGGGTGATCGTGCGAAAGCGCCGTCGCATGATGACCGGAACCGCCGCGAGAAGTCAACGGCAGAGCGTATCTGCCGCATTGCAAAGCTGACGCACGACACCTATGCAAAATTCTTATCCGGCCAATGCATCGAGGTGCTGATTCTCGGCAC
>CAKZOF010000635.1 GCA_937135995.1 uncultured Pyrinomonas sp. | reverse complement strand
TCACGCAACTGGGAGTTGCGACCATATTTCTGTGAAAACCAGTTCTTCGATGATCCAACCACCTCGGATGCAAATTTTGGCACGAGCCGTTTGCGTTGCGGAAATCAAATCGCACCGCTAGCGCTTCAGCTCGACGATAGTCGCACCGGCACCCCCTTGTTCCGGCGGCGCAAGCGAGAAGCGCGCAACATGCGGATGAGCGCGCAACACGTCGGCCACCGCACGACGCAGCGCGCCGGTGCCGTGCCCATGAATGATGCGCACGCGGTCGAGATTGTTGAGATAAGCTTCGTCAAGGAAGCGATCGATCTCTTCGGCGGCCTCGTCCGTCGTGCGTCCGATCAAGTTGAGTTCTTCGCGCAGTTCTCTGCTGGCGGTGCGCACGCGCACCTCGGTCCCCGGTGGAACTGCGCGTTGCCAGCGTTCATCATCTTGTTCTTGTGCGGACTTGTCGAGCAACTCCAGGTTGCGCAGTTTCTCGCGGAAACGCAGCACGCCGGTGCGTACTTCCGCTTGATCGCCATCGATGCGCTCGACGGTGCCAACGGCGCCGCCGAGCGTGCTGAGTCGCACGCGGTCGCCGACGGCGATCTCGCGCGCCTTTGTCGGGCGCTCTGCGGTGTTGTCAGCGCGGCGGCGAGTGATGCGCGCGGCGCCGTGCGCAACGGTGTTTTGCGCTGCGCGTCGGGCGACCGCTTCGCGCGCCGTGCGCCGCGCTTGGGCAGCGCTTCTTTCCGCTTCGCGCGCTGCGCGCTCGCGCACGATGCGGTCTTCGATCTTGGCGACGAGTTCTTGCGCATGCCGCTCGAATGCGGTCACGGCTGCTTGCAGCTCGTGTTCGAACTCGCGTTGCCGCCGTTCTTCGCGTTGGGCGAATTCCGTTTCGAGTTCGCGGTAGCGAGCTGCCACTGCTTCGCGTTCCTCTTCGAGCGCCCGTCGGAGGGCTTCGGCCAGTTCCGTCTCGCGTCTGAGGTGTTGGAGGTAGTCGCTAGCGGCGCGCGATGCGGCGCTGACACGTTGGCGTGCCGCTTCGATGACGTCCGGCGGAATGCGGCAGCGCTGTGCGATCTCCAAGCCCGCGGAAGCACCTGGCAATCCGACGATCAAGCGGTACGTAGGTGCCAGTGTTCGTTCGTCGAATTCTACGCTCGCATTCAGGACTCCTTTCTCCGTTGCTGCGTACATCTTCAAGCCGCCGTAGTGCGTAGTGGCGATGACATGCGCGCCGCAGGCCCGGCGAAAATGGTCCACGATGGCCACGCCCAGCGCGGAACCTTCTTCCGGGTCGGTGCCGGTGCCGACTTCGTCGAGCAGCACGAGCGCCGGCGGCTGGCAAAGTTCCATCATGCGCCGGATGTTTGCCATGTGCGAGGTGAAGGTCGAAAGATTGGCGGCGAGCGATTGGTGATCGCCGATGTCGGCGAGCACGGAGCGATAGAACGGAAAGCGCGCGCGCCGTGCGGGCACGTGAAGCCCCGAGAGGGCCATGAGCGCCAGAAGTCCGGCGGTTTTGAGCACGACCGTCTTGCCGCCAGCGTTGGCGCCCGAGATGATCATCACCGCATGGTCGTCATCGAGTTTGAACGAGACAGGGATGATTTCGCCGCCGGTCCGTCGCAGATTCTCTTCGAGGATAGGGTGGCGCGCTTCCACCAGTTCCAACGGACTGCGTTCGGCGACTTCCGGATCGGTCGCGCGCGTGCTTTCGGCCAGCAGAGCTTTGGCGCGCACGAAGTCGAGTTCGGCCACTGCGTTCACGGTCCGGTTGAGCACATCGAGGTGCGCGCGCAGTTCGTCGCTCAAGCCGAGCAGAATGCGTGCCGTTTCGCGCTCTTCCTCTTCGCGCAAAGCTTGCAGTTCGTTGTTGGCTTCCACCGCTTCCAGCGGTTCGATGAAGACGGTGGCTCCCGAAGATGAGAAGCCATGCGCGACGCCAGCGATGCGCCCGCGGTGGTCGGCGCGAATGGGGACCACGAACCGATCGTTGCGCATGGTGACGATCGCGTCCTGCGCCGCTTCGGGAAAGCGACGTAAGACTTGTTCGAGGAGGCGCGTGATGTCGGCGCGCAGGCGGGTAAGCCGCGCGCGAATGCGCGCGAGTTCGGGGCTAGCTCGATCATCCAATTCGCCGTTCGGAAGGATCCTTTCGGTGATGCGCGTGGCGACGGAGCCGAGCGTCGGTGGCAGCAGCTCAGCGACCGTGCGCCACAGAGTGGGGCAGCGATCGCGTTCGGCTTCGATCGCTGCCCGCGCATCGTTCGTCGCTAGACACAGGCGCGCGAGATTAAGTAGTTCCAACGGTTCGAGCGCCGACGCACGAATGCGCAAGCGCGCAAGCGCCGAAGATGGATCGGCCAGTCCGGCGAACGACCAATCGGCGCCGCGGCT
>CAKZOF010000634.1 GCA_937135995.1 uncultured Pyrinomonas sp. | reverse complement strand
AGAAACGCGGCGCGCCGAGGTAGTCTCTGACGTGATCTGCATCGACGCGCACGCGCTCAGCCTCGCCCGTGGCGATCTTGAGCGCCGCCTTGCGGGCAATCTGGGCGATGGCGCGTTCGAGCTGGCGCACGCCCGCTTCGCGCGTGTAGCGTTCGATGATCGTCTTCAGCGCGTCTTCGGTGATCTCGAACTGATCCGCTCGAAGCCCGTTCTCTTGCGTCTGGCGCGGGACGAGGTAGCGTTTGGCGATCTCGAGTTTTTCGCGCTCGCTGTAGCCAGCGATGTAGATGATCTCCATGCGATCGCGCAACGGCGGCGGGATCGGGCCGATCTGATTGGCCGTCGCGATGAAGAAGACCTTCGATAGATCGAACGGAAGATCGAGGTAGTGGTCGCGAAAACTATAGTTCTGCTGCGGATCGAGTATTTCGAGCAGCGCCGCCGCCGGATCGCCGCGGAAATCCATGCCGAGTTTGTCGACCTCATCGAGCATGAGGACAGGATTGTTGGTCCCGGCGCGGCGGATCGCTTCGATGATGCGACCGGGCATCGCCCCGATGTAAGTACGCCGGTGGCCGCGCAATTCCGCTTCGTCGCGCACGCCACCGAGGCTGATGCGCTCGAACTGCCGACCGAGAGCGCGCGCGATCGAGCGGCCCAGACTGGTCTTGCCGACGCCCGGCGGACCGACGAAACAGAGGATCGGACTCTTCGCGTCAGGGCGCAGCTTGAGCACGGCCAGGAATTCGAGGATGCGCTCTTTGACATCTTCGAGCCCGTAGTGATCCTCGTCGAGGATGCGCCGCGCCTCTTCGAGGTCGAGCTTGTCGGGCGAAGACTTGCGCCACGGCAATTCGAGGATGTATTCGAGATAAGAGCGAATAACGTGATAATCAGGCGCCGCCGAGGGCAAGCGCTCCATGCGGCGGAGTTCGCGTTCGGCTTCGGCGCGCACTTCGTCAGGAAGATCGGCTGCGGCGAGCCGTTCGCGCAACATTTCGACGTCGGCCTTTTCGCCGCCTTCGTCCTCGCCCAACTCTTTTTGAATCGCCTTGAGCTGTTGGCGCAGAAAGTAGTCGCGTTGCGCCTTGTTCATCTCGTTCTGCGCTTCGGTGGCGATCTTGGTGCGAAGTTGCATGATCTCGACTTCGCGTGCCAGCGCCGAGTAGGTCAGACGGAGCAACTGATCCACCGTGTCGGCCTCGAGCATGGCCTGTTCTTGCTCTTGGCCGAGGTCGAGCACCGAAGCGAGAAAATAGGCGAGTTGGGTCGGATCTTGCGCGTTGAGGATGATGGAGCGGACCTCGGGCGGAACCTGCGGCATCATCGCCAGCGCTTGCTGAATCAACGCGTTGATGTTGCGTCGCAGCGCTTCGACTTCGGCTCCGTCTTCGACGCGCAACGCAGGCAGTACCTCGACGCGCGCGCGCAAGTAGGGCTGTTCGTGTACCCAGTCGACGAGTCGGATGCGCTCCAACCCTTGCACGATGAGCTGCATGGTCTGGGATGTTTCGTCACGCATCATGCGCTTGATGGTGACGAGCGTGCCGACTTGAAACAGGTCGTTGGGGCCGGCCTCGTGCTCGCCGGCGTTTCCCGGTCGCACGCCGAAGCAGGCGAGCAGCTTCTCTTCAGTGGCCAACGCTGCTTCCACCGCCGCCACGGAACGCGGGCGCCCGACGGTGAGTGGCACGACGGTGGCAGGAAAGAGCGTCGTACTTTGAAGAGGTAGGACGGCGATCTCGAACGGCGCGGAAGCCGATCCCGGTCTTCCCATGTAGCTTGCGAATTCGTTCTGATTCATTTCCGTCATGGTCGATTCGCTTCCGGTCATGTTCAGTCTTGGCAGCGTAGGTGAAGGATGAGCAATCCGTCGCGATAGTCTTGGTTTATTTCGGCTCCTTCGATGGAGCAGGGGAAGCGCAAAGTCTTTTCGAAGCGACTGTAAGTTATCTCGAGTTGATGGCAGAGGACGCTTTGATGGCACGTTGTATCGCGTCTCGATCCGGCGATGCGCAGCGTCGAGCCGCGCAACGTGATCTCGAGATCATCCGGTTGCACGCCGGCTAATTCGACCTTGACGATCCACCCGTCGTTGGTGCGATAGACATCAGCCGGCGGGTGCCATTCAGCTCCGGTCGCAGGACGTTTCAGCCGGTGCGCCGGAATCAGGCGGAAAAAGATCTGGGACGATTCACTCATCGTTCGTCTCCCAAGCGAGATTCAGTCGGACAAAGGACGAAATAAAAGCTTACCTTACGCGGATCGAGAAGCAAAGCGGCGTGCGACCCCGAAAAGCGCGCCCTTGATTGGCGCCGCACGCCGCTTTGCGTGAGTTCTTTGGTTTAGCCGAACAGGCGGCTCCAGAAGGATTTGCCGCTCGAAATCTCTTCCAGCGCGTGCGCCAGTTCGCGATCCTCTTCCGTCTCCAGCGCCACGTCGGCCATGGAGATGATGCCGCGCAAGTTACCCTCACGATCGACGACCGGAATGCGCCGCACCTGCTTGTCGCCCATTGTGCGTATCACTTCCACTACGCGATCGTTGGGCTGGGCCGTGTAGATGTCGGTCGTCATGATCTCTTCGGCGCGCGTCGTGCGCGGATCCTTGCCCTCGGCGATCGCCCGGATGACGATGTCGCGATCCGTGATCAACCCGACGAGCTTGCCGTGATTGCGCCCTTCGCGCCGATCAGCGGTGGCTTCGGGCGCTTCGGTGGCGACGGGATCGACCACAGGGATGACGCCTGTGTCTTCGTCGCGCATCATTCGCGCGACCTCTTCGATCGTCGTGTCGCGCGTCGCCACGGTGACGTCGCGCGTCATGATGTCGCGACAGCGAACGTGCGAGCGCGACGGACCCCGCCTCTCTTCGGCGTCACGATAAGAGCGCCGTTCGTCTCCAGGTTCACGATAGTCGCGTTCCTCGCCATAGCGCGAGCGGATGTACTCGTCGCGATAATAACGCCCGAGCGCGCCGCTCGTCTCCGTGTAATCATCGCGGTAGGTCGGGCGCGCACGTCCGTAGTCGTCGCGCTCGTAGTCGGCGTATCTTCCCCGCCGCTCGTCGTCTTCTTCGTACGGGCGGGGCGCGTCGCGCCGCATTCCCTCGCGGTAGCGACGTTCGGCATAGCTCATCCCGCGTTCGTAATCTTCTCTGTCGTCGCGGTATCTTGGCATGATTCCCTTTACCTCCTTGTGGTCTCTGGTTCCGAATCGTCCGGGGGCGTCCGTTTTCGCAGAGGTTCGACGGATCGAACTTCGCAGTCGACCTAACGGGGGGGGGTACACACGTGATTATACA
>CAKZOF010000633.1 GCA_937135995.1 uncultured Pyrinomonas sp. | reverse complement strand
CGCGTCCATGTAATCTTTGAGCGGGCGGATGAAGTCGATCCACCCAGTCGGCACCGTATGATTGTAGGTCGCGTCCACCTGCCCCGATTTGTAAAGGTTCATCATGGTCGTGATGTCTTCCAACGGATAGAAGATCAACTTCTCCAACCGCACTCTGGCAGCATCCCAGTAGTAGGGGTTCTTCACCAAAACGATCTCGTTGTAGGGACGGTGGGACTGCAGGATGAACGGGCCGCTCGTGATGATGTTTTGCGGTTTGGTCCACGCCTCGCCGTATCGCTCGATGGCTTGACGCGGGACCACGCGGAAGAACTGGTGCGGCAAGACGCCGACGAAAAAGGGGGCCGATTGCGTAAGCGTGATGCGCAAAGTGTAATCGTCGATCGCCTCGACGCCGATGTCCTCAGCACGGACAGGGACGAACTCTTTGCCTGCGACCAACTCGGCGATTTTCGGGTTGGTCTTGAAGAGCGCGGCGCGTTCCTTCTCTGTGCCGGGAAGCACGAGACGCGTCGGCGAGTGGATGAAGCGATGGAAAGGCGTATCGAAGGCCGGGTTCTCTGCGGCAGCTGAAGTTTCGCTCGTCGGGTCGCTCTTTTTCGACTCACCTTCGGCAGAGGGCACGTCTCTTTCCAACAAGAAGTTGCCCGTGCGCGGGTCGCGGACAAAGACGCCGCCTTCGTTGTAAGCTTGCGCGTACTTGATGTAATAGGCCATGTAGGCGCTACGCGAGGCGAGTTCGGGTGCCAGTCCGCGACGGAACGAGTAGACGAAATCTTGAGCGGTGATCGGCTCACCGTTGGACCAGCGGGCGTCTTTCCGCAAGTAGAAGATGAACTCGGAAGAGTCGGCGTTCGCTTCCCAACGTTCGGCGATGGCCGGAATCGGCTCCGAGGTCACCGGGTGGTACTCGGTCAAACCTTCGTACAACGCCATATACAAACGCGCTTCCGGCTGACCAGTGCTCATCTGTGGATCGAGCGATTCCGGCTCCGACCCCGAGACGTAACGCATCACCTGTCCAGCAGGCGGCGTCACTGCTCCGAAGAATTCCGCATCGCCCGTCTGCACGGAACAGGAAGCGACCGCCAACGCCAAGAACAACGTCGTGGTTAGACCGGTCCATTTCTTGAAACTTCGCATCTTGCAACCTCTGCGTCGCTCACTTGAATCAAGAGAGCACGGATCGTGCGTTGGGCTCATTCCGCCGTGACCGGACGAAGCACGCGTCCTCGTCCGACGCGCCGGAGCACGTTACCATGCGCGCTGCGCGCCTGACAAGATGGACTTCCTTTGGCCTGTCCGGCGCGCTTTTCGACGCGCATCGTTTGCGAAGATGTCAGCCGCCGGTCAACGGTTGCTTCTTCGCAACCGACTCTTCATCGTCAACGCCAACGCGCGCTCTGCGCCCGCGCAAAAAGATCCATCACACTCTAACCCGATGAACAAGCTCCCTCCGTCAACACCGGTGCTCCCTCTTTCGGTCACCGACTGGTCGGTCACACGTTCGCTTCAAGTCCGCCGCGCACGCGCGCCTCGCCCGGTACCTCATCGTCCGGCGGAGCGCGCTTCAATCTCCTGCTTCGCTTTCAAACCGGCCGCGACAACACGCAGGGTGATGATCAAGATCCGACTCTGCGCCGAGCGTCGCGCCCTTTCTTTGCGGCGGACGCCACCCGAGATCGAGTCGCACGAACTTCAGCGTCGGGGCATCGAACAAACCGCCGTCGAATCCGATCACGTAAGGGCGCACCAGCGAAATGGAAGAAGCGAAGTACAGCGGGGCCGCTGGCCACTCCCGCAACGCGTCGTCTTCGGTCTCCACCGTGAGCGGAGCGATCAACCACCGATCCGCTTCGATTTCAGCGATGGCCGGTTGCCCCCGCGAGTCGCGTTCGAAAAAAGCGTCTGAGGGAAGCGCGAACATATGTTTGATGCTCGCCCGCGCGCTGGCCGATGGCACCACGGCGCTGCGTCGCGCGACATCGTAATCGCCGGCGCGCAGCGCCGCTTCGTACTCTTCCCAACTTTTGACGATCACTTCTGTCTCGATGCCAAGCGCGTTGCGCCACATCGCTGCGACCGCTTCGGCCACCAGCCGGTGTTGTTCGTTGCGGTTGACGAGCAACTTCAAGCGCGGGAAGTGATGCCCAGATGGGAAGCCCGCTTCCGCAAGCAACGCGCGCGCGCGCGCGACGTCGTATGACAATCGAGCGTCTGCGCTCGGCGATGGGCCGAATGGCAGAAATTTCGTCGCCGGCTCTCCGATTCCGCCGAGCACGTCGCGCACCAACCGTTCGCGGTCGATGGCGCGGACCAAGCTCTCGCGCACGCGCCGATCGTTGAGCGGTGCGTGCGTGACGTTGAACAGGTAGAAAGTCAGCGCGCCGAAGGTCCCGCGGCGGTAGTCCTTGTAGGAAGCGAGCAATTTAACGGCGGCGGGTTCGAGCGCGATATTGGTGACGACATCGAGTTCGCCCGCGCGATAGCGCGCGAGCGCCTCTTCGCCTTCCGCCGCGATGAAGCGAACGCGCTCCAAGGCGACGGCGCGCGCATCCCAGTAGTCCGCACGGCGCACGAGCTGCACCTCTTGCCCGTCTGCACGATCGAGCGCGAAAGGCCCGTTGACGACGGCAGCGGTGCCCTGCTCATCCGCCGAGCGATGCACGGGACGAAAGACCGGATGCGACACCACGACTGGAAAGTCCGGGTCCGGCTCGCGCAGTCGGACGCGCAGGACGTGATCATCCAACGCTTCGGCGCCAAAGACTTCCACCGTCGAATCGCGCACCTCTTCCGGCGCGTTGCGCAGCGCGCGTGCGCCAGCGATCTTCTCCATGAGCGCGGCGTGCGCCGCCTTCTGCCCGAGGTTCAACGCTCGCCGCCACGACCGCACGAAATCATGCGCCGTAACGGGATCGCCGTTGGACCAGCGCGCATCGCGTCGCAGCGTGAACGTCCATTCACGCCCGCCGGCGGACGACTTCCAATCGGAAGCAACGGCTGGCAGTGGGCGAAGCGTCTCCGCGTCGAGTTCCGTCAACCCTTCGAACATAGCTCGCACAGCGTCCGTGTCGGGCGGAGCAGGGGCCAGCGCCGGATCGAAGACGCGCGGCAACCCTCCATCGCTCCATCGCAGCTCCTGTCGCTGCGGCACGACCACGCGCCCGAAATAAGGCGCCTCGTCTTCGGGGAAACACCCTCCCGTGATAAGTGCCAACGGCAGCAACGCCGCCGCACGAAGCACGCGCAAGAGTCGCGCGCTTTGCCACTGGCATGGTGCGGCAAACTGCGATTGATCTTTTCTCGCGCTCTTCATCACGTTTGGCTGATTTTCTGCCGAGATGCCGGTTGCCGCTCGCGCTACGAGCACTTTTCGGCCAGCGCACGCAACTGGCGATACACTTCTTCCGTCTGGCGGCGCACGTCGTCGAACCCATCGGAAGAGTCGATCAAGAAATCCGCGTATCGCATCTTCTCTTCTTGCGGCATCTGCGCGGCGATCCAGCGTTCCGCCTCTTCACGCGAGATCTTGTTTCTGTGCATCAAGCGTTGGATCTGCACTTCGGGCCGGCAATGGACGACGATCAAACGGTCGAATCGGTGACGGCTGCCGGCCTCGATGATCAGCGCCGCCTCGACCACCGCGATGCCGCACGGGTCATCGCGTTCCAGACGCTTCAACCGTTCTTCCTGTTCGGCGATGATGAGCGGATGTAAGATGGCGTTCAATCGTGCGCGCCGCTCCGCATCGGCAAGAACGATGGCGGCCAAACGCGCCCGGTCCAGCGAACCATCGGGGCGTAGGACGCTTCGGCCGAACTCTCGAACCACCGCTTGCAAGCCTGGGCTGCCGGGCGCAACCACAGCGCGCGCCACTTCGTCCGCATCGATCACGTGGCATCCGAGTTGACCGAGCACCGACGCGACAAACGATTTGCCGACCGCGATCGAACCTGTCAACCCAACGCGCAGCATCCTCGTTCAAACGACGCCCAGTCGCCTTCGTCTCGCGGCCGTGACCGTGTTGCGCATGAGCATGGCGACCGTCAACGGGCCGACGCCGCCGGGCACGGGCGTCAACCGCCCGGCGACCAGTTCGGCTTCGGCCGGATGCACATCGCCGACGAGCGTGTAGCCGCGACGCCGGATCGCCGCGATGCGCTCCTCAGCGTGTGGTCCGAATAGTTCGCGCGCTAGTGCCTCGTCGGTCAAACGATTGATGCCGACATCGATCACGGTCGCGCCCGGTTTGATATGTTCGCCGCGAACGAGCGCGATGCGCCCCGTCGCCGCGATCAAGATGTCCGCTTGCCGCGTCACCGTCGCCAAATCGCGCGTGCGCGAATGGCACACGGTCACGGTCGCGTCCCGTTGCAGCAGCAGTTGAGCGAGCGGCCGCCCGACGATGTTGCTTCGTCCGACGACGCACGCATGCGCGCCGCCGATCTCGATGCCGGAGCGAACCAGTAGCTCGATGATGCCAGCTGGCGTACACGGCACCAGCGCAGGCTGGCCCAGCATCATCCGCCCGACGTTGAGCGGGTGAAAACCATCGACATCCTTGGCCGGATCGATCGCCTCCAACACGCGCGCGGCGTCGATCTGCGACGGCAAAGGAAGTTGCACGAGGATGCCGTCCACGTCCTCACGTTGGTTGAGCTGGGCGACGAGCGCGAGCAACTCCGCCGTGCTGGTCGAAGCGGCGAGCGCATGATGTTCCGAACGCAGGCCGAGCGCGGCGCTCGTGTTCACTTTGTTGCGCACATAGACGGCCGAAGCGGGATCGTCGCCGACGCGCACCGCGGCCAAACAGGGTTCGATGCCGTGCTCGGCCTTGAGACGCGCGGCCTCGGCGCTGACCTCGCGCTTGATCTCCTCGGCAATGCGTGTGCCGTCGAGCAGCAGGGCACGTTCGTGTCTTTGCTCCATGATCGTTCGTGGTGTTAGCGCCGATACTAGCACACTCCCGCTCCGAAAGCAGCGTCCTTCGCTATCTCGGGCCACCGAAGCCGACGCCGCTCAATGCACGTTCTGGTCGTGAATCACCTTGCGCGTTCGCAGCAACCGGCGCGCTGTCGCCACGATGCTGCGAATCCCTTCCGGTTTCGGCAAGTAGGCGTCGGCGCCAGCGCTCAAGGCCTCGCTCAAACAATCTTCCTCGGTGAAGATCAAGACGGGCGTCTGCCGCCGGTGCGGCAAGGATCGCAACTGGCGGATGAGCCCGAGTCCGTTTTTGCCACGCAGCTTGCATTCGAGAATGATGAGATCGTAGGGCGTCGCTTGCGCGATCTTCTCAACGGCGTCAGACCAGTTGCGCGCGAAATCGACCTCCCACCCTTCTTGCTCCAGCATCTGCTTCACAGTCAGGAACACCAACGCATGTTTCTCAACGTAGAGGATTTTGACCTTTGCATCCATGCAACCATCCCGCAAACGGATCCGGCTCCGACGACGAAACTTCCACCGCACGTAGAGCAAAAGCCGTTCCGCGCTCTTTCGGCGCGCCCTGCGCAGTGTGCCAAGAGTCTTGCTCAGCAGAGAGTTAATCGTGTCGGCAGCTCGCAGCGGACTGTGCTGGCAGGCGCGCCCGCCGCCGATTGAGCGTGTAAAATCATCCCCATCGGTCCCGTCGTCTTGTCTTTTAAGTCGTTGTGAGATAGAGGTTTGGTCGATCTCGCAAGTTTTCTTGCGGCCCGCTTCGCCGCTGTCACTGCGGTTCGCACCGCCTGCTACTTTTTGACATCCATCCAGTTCGGGCCGATGCCGACCTCGACCTGCAGCGGAACGTCGAGCTGGACAGCGTTCTCCATTTCGCGTTTGAGGATGTGCGCGGCGCGTTCGGCCTCTTCGCGCGGCGCTTCGACCAGCAGTTCGTCGTGCACCTGCATGACGAGCCGGGCGTGCAGTTTCTCGCGGCCAAATGCTTCGTCCACGCGCAGCATAGCCAGTTTAACGATGTCGCTTGCCGTCCCCTGAATCGGCATGTTGATCGCCTCGCGCTCGGCCCGGGCACGCACCTGCGCGTTGCGGTCGTTGATCGCCGGGATCGGGCGAATTCTGCCGAAGATGGAGCGAACTACGCCCTCGCGCCGCGCCCGTTCGACCGTCTCCTCCATAAAGCGGCGCACGCCCTTGTAGGTGTTGTAGTAGTCCTCGATCACTTTTTTAGCCTCTTTGCGCGAGATGCCGACGCGTTGCGCTAACCCGTACGGCTCGATGGCATAGGCGATGGCGAAGTTGACGATTTTGGCCAGTCGTCTCTTCTCGCGCATCTCGGCTTCGGTCCGCGCGCCGAACACGAGCTGAGCTGTGCGCGCGTGAATGTCCTCGCCTTTCTGAAAGGCTTCGAGCATGACCGGATCGTGCGTGATGTGGGCGAGAAGTCGCAACTCCAGTTGCGAGTAGTCGGCAGCGACGAACAAACTGCCATCCTCTGGGATGAACGCGCGGCGGATACGCTGGCCCAGTTCGGTGCGGATGGGAATGTTTTGAAGGTTGGGCTCGCTTGAAGAGAGCCTGCCGGTAGCCGTCACCGTCTGGTTCAGACGGCAGTGAATGCGTCCGTCGGCGGCGATCTGTTTGGGCAGCGAGTCAGTGTAAACGCTCTTCAGCTTGTCGAGTTCACGGTATTCGATGATCAAGCGCGGGAGTTCGTACTGCTCGGCCAGCTCTTCGAGCAGCGCACGACTCGTCGACATGCGTCCTGTGGAAGTCTTGCGCCCTGTGCTGATGTTCAACTCCGCGAAGACCTCGGCGACTTGCTTCGGCGAGTTGATATTGAACTCGCGCCCGGCGAGACGGTAGATGCGTTCGGTCAGCTTGCGCAGCTCTTCGCCGAAGTAATCGGATAGTTCGCGCAAGACCTTCAGGTCGACGCGCAATCCGGCCCGCTCCATGCGATAAAGCAACGGTGCGAGCGGCAGTTCGATTTCGCGGTAGATCATCTCCAGCCCGTGCTCGAGCACGCGCCCGTGAAGCACGTCGGCGGTTTGCAAGGTCAGATCGGCGGCTTCCGCTGTGCGCCACGCTTCGGCGGTCCAACCATCGAGCGGCGCGGTCCACGCTTCGACTCCCGTAGCATCACGCGCCAGATCGCTCAACTCGTAGCGATTGCGCACGGGATCGAGCAGATAAGCGGCAAGCAGCGTGTCGTCGGCCACGCCTTCGATCTCCACCTTCAACCGATCCAACAGCGCGACGGCGCGTTTCAAATCGTGCACGGACTTGGCAAGCAGGCCGTTGCCGAACGCATCGCGCAACATTTCGGCGGCGTTTTCTGCGCCTTCCTCGAACCCGGCGAGATCGACGTAGCTAGCCGTGCGTGCGGCGGTCGAGATGGCAACTCCGGCGGGCAGGCCGCGCACATCGTGCGCGCCGCCCTGTTGTCCGGCTCCGGCGGGCGTGGAATCAGCAACGGCGAAACTCCACCCGTCGGCGTCCCACAATTGGTTGATGAGCTTTGCGAGTTGATCGCGCGTTCTGATCTGCCGGTAGTTTCTTTCGGCGGACTCTTCGGCGCGCACAAGGTGTGCGGCATCGGCAAACTCGCGCATCAACGCGCGGAATTCGAGTTCGCGGAAGAGCGCGTA
>CAKZOF010000632.1 GCA_937135995.1 uncultured Pyrinomonas sp. | reverse complement strand
GTGCCAGGCTTGTGGTCGAAGAACAAATGCTCAGGTGAATGCGGCGCGAAACATTCTCCGCAGACGTTCTGTGGAGGATATCACCACCCGCACTCCAAAAAAGCAAGTCCTCGAGGTGCTGATTGCAAGGCATCTTGAGAGGTTGAAAGGGTGTCATAGTGCTCCCTTGGAAGTCCTGAAGGAGAATCCTTACTACAGAGATTTTCTCGACAGGATTTCTCAACCCCTGGAGTGTGGATAAACGTCTATAGAAGGGGGAACTATTTGGAACGCGATCTTCAAGCGCTTTCGTCCATCACTGCGCTCCCAGATTTTCGCCGCTTGATGCGCGCGGCCTGTTTGCGCCTAGGTCAGATCATCAACCAAACCGAGATCGCGCGCGATCTTGGTTTGCCGCAACCGACGGTTCATCGGTGGCTCAATCTGCTGGAAACCTCCTTTCTTTTGGTTCGTCTCCCTGCCTATTCTGTCAACCGCACGAAGCGTCTGATCAAAAGTCCGAAGCTATTTTGGGGTGATGTCGGTCTTGCGGCGCACATCGCGGGAGAAAGCAGGCTCGGTGGCGCTTATCTGGAAAACATCGTGCTCCACGATCTGCTCTGCTGGAGAGATGCGCGTCAGCAACCCGCGGAGGTCCTCTACTGGCGAACTGCTGCCGGTGAAGAAGTCGATTTCGTGATCGAGACCGAGGGAAGGCTTTTGCCAATCGAAGTCAAAGCGACGACTCGTCCGAGATTGAAAGATGCGATGGCGTTGCGTGTTTTCCGTCTCGAGTACGGCGAGGTCTCGCGTGCCGGATTGTTGTTGCACACCGGCACTGAAACGAAGTGGCTGACTGCGGATGTGCTGGCCACCCCTTGGTGGACTGTCTGTTGATTACCAGGCCAGCAAAAAACTTGCCGAACAGGCGCGCTTGTGAGATGTCGGCATTGACCATTTCGAGGCGAGAGCAAACGACTGCGCTCGACGAGCGTCGATCTAATCGCTCTCCGCGTCGTCTTCGACCGAATGTCGGTCACTCCCACTGTTGCTTTTGCGGGAAGTACTCGCGCCACCGGCGCTCGACGAGCGCTGCAATGTCATCGCGTACCACCAGTTCTTTCGGGTAGTGCGGCTTCATCCGCGCATCGATCACGATGGGCGCAGCGTAACAGAGATGATGGCGGCGGATTTCGGTGCACGCGGCGTAAACGTCCGAGGCCGGATCAAAGCGCGTCCACGTGGCCCACAAGAAATCGGATGCCGAGCGCGCGACGTCGGCATCGTCGTGGAGGACGACCACTTGCCAATCGCGAAAACACTCTTGGCGGGCGAGTCGCGCTGCCTGTTGCGGATCGCGTGAGTAGGCGTTGCCTTGAACGACCAAGCACCCGCCGCAGAAGACTTCGGCGCGGCGGATGTCTGCTGGCAGCTCGCCGCGGAACTCACGCGGCAGTTGGCGCACCGGATTGCCGAGACCGACCAGCAGCGCCTTGCTGCCGCGATTGATCTTCCCGCTCGTGTAGTCGAGCGTGTCCATGGCGACGTTGGAGAAGATGAAGAAATCGCTCTCCCAGCGCACGCGCTGGAGGACGTGTTCGAAGAGGCGGCGGAAATCGCGCAGATCCTGCGGCGTATCGGTAAGGATCAAAAACTTCGTCAGCGATAGTTGCCCTTCGCCGAGGATGCGAAAGCCTGAGACCAGCGCTTCGCGCGCGTAACGCTCGCGCACCACCGCCGCCGCCAGCGCGTGAAAACCCGTCTCGCCATAGCTCCAGAGGTCACGCACCGCCGGCATGACGAGCGGAAAGACCGGGGAGAGAAGCTTTTGCAAGTAATCGCCGATGAAGAAATCCTCTTGGCGCGGTTTGCCGACCACGGTCGCCGGATAGATCGCGTCGCGGCGATGAAAGACGGCCTCGACGTGAAAGACCGGATAATCGTGCTCGAGCGAGTAGTAGCCGTAGTGGTCGCCGAACGGCCCTTCGGGCCGGCGGTCGTGCGGCGGCACGTGTCCGACGAGCGCGAATTCAGCTTCGGCGACCAGACGGTGATGACCTTCGATCGGATTCGCGACGACGCCGATCTTTTCGCCAGCGAGCACGGAGGCGAGCACGAGTTCCGGCACATCTTCTGGCAAGGGGGCGATGGCCGCCAGAATGAGCGCCGGTGGCCCACCGAGGAACACGGTGGTCTTCAACGATTCGCCGCGCGTTTCGGCTTCGTGATGGTGAAAGCCACCCCCCTTTTGGATCTGCCAGTGGATGCCGGTCGTGTGATCATCGAAGCGTTGCAGGCGGTACATGCCGAGATTGTGTTTGCCCGTTACGGGGTGCTCCGTGTAGACGAGCGGCAACGTGAAGAACGGGCCGCCATCTTCTTGCCACGTCGTCAACACAGGCAGTTCGCCGAGACGCGCCGGGCGGTCCATGACCTCGGTGACCGGTGCGCGCCGGACACGCCGCGTGCCGAGCCGCAATGCTTCCAGCGCGAGCGAGCGTTGACGCCAAAGCTCGGCGGGACGCGGCGGCAACAGCGACTCGATGAAATGAACTGCCTGGCGCACGAGCCGTTCCGGTTTCGGTCCGAAAGCGAGTTCGATGCGCTTCTCCGTCCCGAATAGATTGGTAACCACCGGATAGTGACTGCCGCGGACGCGGGCGAAAAAGAGCGCTGGGCCGCCGCGCGCGATCACACGCCGGTGGATCTCGGCAAGCTCCAAGTACGGATCGACTTCGGCTTCGATGCGGATCAGTTCGCCTTCGCGACGCAACCGATCCAGATAGACGCGGAGATTGCGGTGCATGTCTCTCGCTTCGGAGTATAACCCGAAAAGTCGTCCGATGCCGAAAGCGCGCTTTGGCCTGCGGGCGATTTAAAGGTATGATCAACACTTCATCTGCCGTCGGCCGATGCGATTCGGCGCCGTCGGCGTTTCGCGAGAGGCTGCATCGACGGCAGTCGTTCTCGTCTGCACAGGAAATGCACATCGAAAATTCGCCGCGAAAAATACTGATCACCGGTGCTGGCGGCATGGTCGGCAGAGCGACGCACGCCCACTGTCGTGCGCTCGGCGACCGAGTGTGGGCCTTTGATCGGCAAGCGCTCGACGTCACGGACGAAGAAGCGGTTGCCCGTCGCTTCGACGAGATCCGACCCGATGCCGTGATCAATTGCGCTGCGTGGACCGACGTGGACGGTTGCGAATTGGATCCGGAGCGCGCTCGTCGCGCCAACGCCCAAGCGCCGGAGACGCTGGCGCGCCATTGCCGTCGAGTCGGCGCGTTGTTGGTGACGATCTCCACCGATTACGTCTTCGACGGCACCAAAAACGGTTTCTACACGCAGCGCGACGACCCTAATCCGCAAAGCGTCTATGCGCGCGTCAAGCTCGATGGCGAGCGGCGCGCCATGCAAGCTTGCGCGCGCACCATGGTGGTGCGCACCGGCTGGATCTTCGGCCTTGGCGGCAAGAACTTCTTGAGCAAAATAGTCGAACTGGCTGAACGCGGCGAGCGTCTGAAGGCTATTAGGGATTCATGGGGAACGCCGACCTATGCGGACGATCTAGCGCGGCGGTTACGCGAGCTTGTGGCGGTTGATCTGCCGGGCATCTACCACGTCGTCAACAGCGGCGAAGGAGCGAGCTACGAGCAGTTTGCGCGCGAAGCACTGACGCTCGCTGGCCTCGACACGCAGATCGCAAGCGTCAGCTTCGCCGATCTTCAGCGTCCGGCCGCGCGCCCGCAGAACTCGCGCCTGCGCTGCCTTTTGTCGGAAGCGATCGGGCTGGCACCGCTGCCCCATTGGCGCGACGCGCTGGCGCGTTTCGTCGCGGCAGCGCGCGCCGGCAAGTAGAGAAAGCGGTTGGCAGGGAACTTTTCGGCCTGCACTCGCCCGTGCGACGCGCCGCGCGCTCTCGCATCTTTTGCCCCTCTGCGTTGCGCGACGGCTTGTGATTGCGCGCATCTTTGATATGATTTTCGGCTTGCGCCCCGGCCGCAAGCTGTCGGGAGGAAGGAGTTATGCAAGACAACCGGTTGCTTCCCATCTCGCAGTCGGAGCGGCAGTTGGATCGCCCGTTGCACGAGTTCACCGTGGGCCAGCCTGCGACCTTCATCGAACAGGCGCACTTACGCGAATACTGGGCGATCATCTACAAGCGGCGCTGGTTGATCCTCGCCATCGCGTTGATCGTGACCTCGCTGGTTGCTGTTTACATGTACCGGCAGCCGGACGTGTACGAGGCGAGCGTGACGATCAACATCGAACCTCGCCGGAGCGTGTTGCAGACCAAAGGCGACGTGCAGGTGGTTACCGCGCCCAACGATCCGAACTACTGGAGTACGCAGCTCAAACTGCTCGAAAATCCCCAGTTAGCACGCCAAGTGGCGCTGACGTTGGATCTCGTAAATAACCCGGCCTTTTTGAGCGGCCAAGCTGGACCGAGCATCACGAGCGCCGTGCGGCGTCTGTTTGCCAAGCGCGAGAAACAGGAGGCCGAGCAAGGGAAGCTGCAGGTTGTCACCGACAGCGAAGTCGATGCCGAAAACCTGACGCCGGAGCAGCTCGAACGGTTGGCGCCATACGAAGAGGCCATTCGCGCCGGGATCACGGTCGAGCCGGTTGAAAAGACCAACCTCGTCAACATCCGGTTCCAGCACACCAATCCGGAGTTGGCTGCCAAGATCGCCAACACCATCGCTGACGTTTTCATCTACAACAATCTGGAACGCGAAACGCAGGGCGCGCAACGCGCTTCCGTGCTGCTCGCCAAACAGATCGCCGAACTGCAATTGAAGATCCGACAGGGCGAAGAGGCGCGCGTCAACTACCTGCGCAGTCACAATCTGCCGCTCGGTCAGGCCAAGGGGCAGAACCTGACGTTGGAACGACTGGCGACCTTGAGCGGGCAACTGCTCGCCGCCGAGAACGAGCGCAAGAATCTGGAATCGGCCTACGACGCGGCGCGGCGCGAAACCGACATCTGGTCCGTGCCCGAAGTGCAGAGCGATCAGCGGATCCAGAAGTTGCGCGATCGCATCGGCGAACTCGAAGAGAAGCGCGCTGCGTTGTTGGTCCAGTACACACCGGAATGGCCCGAAGTCAAAAAGATCGACGAGCAGATCAAGCGTCTCCGGCAGGATTTGGACCGGGCGCCATACGAAGTGATCAAAGCGATGAAGTCGCGCTACGAGGCGGCGCTTGCGCGCGAAAACAAACTGCGGCAGGCTTACTATCAGGAAGCTGCGGCGGCGAACGAACAGAACCAAGCGGAGATTGAACTGAGCCGCATCACGCAGGAGTTGGAGACCAACCGGCAGTTCTACAACACGCTCTTCCAGCGGCAAAAAGAGCTGGAGATCACCTCCAACGACCGCGCGAGCAACATCAAGGTCGAAACCCCGGCGCGCGTCCCGCAGGCGCCAGTCGGGCCGAAGCGTTTGCGCAATATCTTGATCGCGCTGCTGGTCGCGCTCGGTGCCGGCATCGGGCTCGCTTTCTTGCTCGACTACTTGGATGATACGTTGAAATCGGCCGAGGACGTCGATCGTTATTTGCACCTGCCGACGCTGGCGCTCATTCCGGCGCCGCGCGTCGAGCGTAGGCCCATGCTGCGGGCCAGAGAGGAAGAGCCTGAAGAGCCGAAGGAGAAGACGGCGCTGGCGCTTATCTCCGACGTGCGTTCGCCCATCACAGAAGCTTATCGCCACCTGCGCACGCAGCTTCTTCTGTCGCAAGCCGGGCAGCCGCCGCGCACCGTGCTGCTGACGTCAAGTCAGCCATCGGAGGGCAAAACGACCACTGCCGTCAATATGGCGGTGATGCTCGCCCAGATGGGCGCCGAAGTACTCTTGATTGATTGCGATCTTCGCCGCCCGCGCATTCACGCGCACTTCAACCTGTCGAACACGCGCGGTGTGGCCAACTACCTGGCGGGCGAGCGCGACACTTCTTCGCTCATCCAGACGCATGGGCCTCTGCCGAACCTGAAGATCATGACGTCGGGGCCGGTGCCGCCGAGTCCGGCGGAACTTCTCGGTTCGGACGAAATGCGCCGTCTGGTCGCTGAGATGAGCGCGCGATACGCTCACGTCATCATCGATTCGCCGCCGGTCGTCTCGTTCACCGACGCCGCCATCCTCTCGACCATGGTCGATGGGGTCATCCTCGTCGTGCATGGTGGGCGCAGTTCTCGTGCCGTGGTGCGTCGCGCGAAGAAATTGTTGCAGGACGTCGGAGCGCACATCATCGGCGTGGTGCTCAACAACGTCAAGCTGGATGCGCATGATTACCAGTACTACGCCAGCTACTACGCCGCCTACTACGACGAAGAGGAAGAAGAAACTGGTGCGCGTCCCGAAGGGGCAGCCGAAAGAGGGGCGTAGCGGTAGCCATGCGCGGCGAGTTCTGTTGCATCAGCGATGATGTCGTGCTCGGGCGCGATGTGCGCATCTACAATTTCGTCAACCTTTACGGTTGCGAGATCGGCGACGAAACGCGCATCGGCTCTTTCGTCGAGATCCAAAAGGGCGCGCGCATCGGACGGCGGTGCAAGATCTCGAGTCATAGTTTCATTTGCGAAGGCGTGACCATTGAAGACGAAGTCTTCATCGGGCACGGCGTGGTCTTCATCAATGACATCTACCCGCGCGCGACGCGCCCCGACGGAAGACTTCAAACCGCCGAGGACTGGACCGTCGTGCCGACCGTCGTGCGTCGTGGTGCCTCCGTCGGTAGTGGCGCGACCATTCTCGCCGGAGTTGAAATCGGCGAGCGGGCCATCGTCGGCGCGGGCGCCGTGGTAACCAGGGACGTACCTGCTGGGGCGATCGTTGCTGGCGTGCCGGCGCGCCTGCTCCGTTCGGTCAGCGACGAGCGGCCTGGTCGGCGCGAAACAGGGCGCGCTCCGTGAGCGCAAGGCGTACTGCGCCGTGCAACTAGGTCGGACCGCCAGCCACGGTTGCTGGCGGCAACGAGCGTACAACAATCTTCGGACGCCTCTTGGGGCGTCGATCTTTTGCACGACACGTTGGCGAGAACGCATCGTCTTCAGCCGTCGAGGGACGGCTTCGCGTTTTCGCTCGACGGCGCGCCCGCGCATCTTGGGCGAAGGGAGAAACTTCGTTCTCATCACACGTGGTACGATGCGTTGTTGGTGAGCTCAAGACCGGGTTTCGCATCGAGGCGATGGGGCGCGCACACGCACGGCTCGGTCGCACGAGACTTCCGAAGAAAATGAAAGTTCCTTTCGTCGATCTACGCGCGCAGTATCACAACATCAAGCGCGAAATAGATGAAGCAATAGCGCGCGTCATTGAAAATTCGTCCTTCATTCTAGGGCGCGAAGTCGAACGGTTCGAGCGTGACTTCGCCGACTACACAGGGACGCGCTTCGCCGTGGGGGTCAGCAGCGGCACCGCTGCTTTGCAGCTCGCGTTGATGGCATGCGGCGTAGGACCGGGCGACGAGGTGATCGTCCCGGCCAACTCCTTTTTCGCCACGGCAGAAGCGGTCTCGACTGCCGGTGCGACGCCGGTCTTCGTCGATGTCGATCCTATTTCGCGCACGATCAGCGCCGAAGAGGTCGCACGCGCCATCACGCCGCGCACGCGTGCCGTC
>CAKZOF010000631.1 GCA_937135995.1 uncultured Pyrinomonas sp. | reverse complement strand
CCGAAACGATCGCGATGAACAGGATTGGGATCGAAAAGAGAAGAAAGAGTTTTGCTTTCATGATTGTGGTCGCTCCCTTGTCGTCTGGCCTTCGGATGCACACTCGTCGGTGCGGGTTGGCCGCTCGCTTCAACGGCGTTCGCGCCCCCTTGCCAAGGGCGAGCCGATGAACATCCCGTATGGGGGCTCGATCGGGTCCAATCGCTCGAACCTTCTCGCGCGGCCGACACACTTTCGATTCGCTCGAACAAGCGAGAGCAAACTCAAGCACCGTGGCAAACTAGTTGCCGAGACCGAGGGGCGCTTTCGATTAGCTCGAACGAGCGAGATCAGACCGCTTCGACCAGCAGAGCCAGCCCCATGCCGCCGCTCACGCACAGCGTCGCCAGCCCGCGGCGCACGCGTCGCCGCGCCATTTCGTGGAGCAGCGTTGTGACGATGCGCGTCCCTGTGCACCCGATCGGGTGGCCGAGGGCGATGGCGCCGCCGTTGACGTTCAGGCGATCCGGATCGAAACGCAGTTCGCGGTCGCAAGCGATGACCTGCGCGGCGAAAGCCTCGTTCAATTCAACGAGATCGATCTCGTCGAGCGAGAGTTTTTGCCGTGCGAGCAGTCGCCGCACGGCGGGCACCGGACCGATGCCCATGCGTTCTGGAGCCACGCCGACCACTTCGTAATCGACGATGCGCGCTTGAGGTTCGATCTTGAAGGTCGAGACCGCCGCTTCGCTTAGAACCACCACCGCTGCTGCGCCATCCGTGATGCCGGAAGAGTTGCCGGCCGTTACGGTGCCGTTGGCGGCGAAGACCGGCGGCAGGCGGCGCAGCGCTTCCATGGTCGTATCGGGCCGCGGATGTTCGTCGCGCGCAAAGAGCATGGTTTCGCCCTTGCGGCCTTTGATCTCGACCGGAACCGTTTCGGCCGCGAAGCGCCCGCTTTCAATGGCGGCTGCGGCGCGTTGTTGCGACCGAAGTGCATACTGGTCCTGTTCCTCGCGCGAGATCTCGTAAAGCTGCGCGAGTTTCTCTGCCGTCTCGCCCATCAACATGCCGGACAACGGATCGAGGAAGCCATCGCGGTACATCGCATCGACCAATTGCGTGTGGCCCATGCGCATACCCCACCGCGCGTCCTCAGCTAGATAAGGCACGCGCGACATGGTTTCGACGCCGCCAGCGAGCACGATTTCGGCGCGACCTAGCATGATCTCTTGGGCTGCGAGAATGATCGCCTTCAACCCTGATCCGCAAGCTTGATTGACCGTGTAGGCGGGAACTTCTTCCGGAATGCTAGCCCGATAGGCTATCTGGCGCGCGACGTTGGGCCCAAGACCGGCTTGGCGGGCCGATCCCCAGATCACCTCTTGAACATTTCGCGGGGCGATCTCGGTCCGCCGCAGACTCTCGGCGGCCACCACCGCGCCCAGTTCCGCCGCCGTGTGTTGTGCCAGCGAGCCGCCGAAGCGCCCGATCGGCGTGCGCACCGCGCCGGACAAATAAACGTTCTTGCTTGCCATCGTTGCTCCGTAGGTGTTCCGTGCTTTCGCCGTCCGAGAGATGTTAACATGCGCTTCAGTAGCGCGCGAAGGCGGGACCGCCGATCTTTCGCGCGTCCGCGTTGATCTTCGGTTGCGGGAGGCGCTAACCCATGCACGGCGTCGGGACAGAGCTTTCCGCCGCGCTCGACGAACGACCAGAGTGGATCTGCACCGATTCGCGGGGCGCGAGCGTCAGCTTGCGCGCCGGGGAGTGGAGCGTCTTCGTCGAATACGGGCGCCTCTTCTTCAGTTATTGGACCAGCAGCAGAACCGTCGTCTGGCGCGTCGTCGGTTTTCGCCGCAACGGCGACACCCTTGTGCTCGAGGTCGCCCGTTTGAGCGGGGCAGAAAGGGCGCGGCTTGAACTCGTCCCCCGCGCGTCGGCTCAAGCGGCAGCGGCTTGCGTGAAACAAGCCCGACGGGCGCAGGCCATGAGACTGGCTGCGCTCTTCTGCCCGGCGGGCGGGCGCATCGTCGAACTCGGTTTGAGTCGAGCGCCTCGTCCGGCGCAAGCGGGACGCTACGCACGCATCATCATCGAAAGTTCGGCGGGGCGGCTAGCCATCGCTGGCCCAGTCGCGGACGTTTCGCCGCAAGAAGCGGACTCTTTTCTCGCGGCGTCGCTCGGTTGGTTCGTGCGCTTGCGCGAGCGCCAGCGGCCAGTGGAAAGATTCGCGCTGGCCGTCCAGTCAGCGCTGAGCGCAGCCATCGCAAAACGTCTGGCGCTTTTGCGCGACGAATGGCGCGAAGCGATCCGTCTCTTCGCGGTGGACGAGACGGGCGACGCGGTGCGTCCATGGCCGTTGGTCTCGCTCGCGGAATTGTTGGCGACGGCTGCGCCGTTGTCGGCGCTATCTCCGGCGGAAATGAGCCGGACCGCACAGACGCTGCTTGCGCTGGCGCCCGACGCGATCGACGTTGTGCACGCGCGCGGCGGCGAAACGTTGCGTTTTCATGGATTGCCCTTTGCGCGCGTGCGCCGCGTGGTTGGACGCGAACGCGCATGGTTCGGCATCGGCGCGCGGCGTGTGCTGGACGACGAATCGTGGCCCGAACTGGTCCGGTTGATCGCGGAGTTGAAAGAGCACAGGCGCGCCGATGCTTCATTCAGGCGCCATGTTTTTCATCGGGCGGCGCCGGAGGCGTGGCTCGAATCGCTCCTGCGACGGAGAATCGACGCGCTCGATCCCGGCCTGAGGCTCGCGCCGCTGCACGCGCAATTTCGTGTGCCGCGCGACGCAGAGGACGCACGTCCGGTTGATCTCGTGGCCCAGCGCAAAGACGGTCGCATCGTGGTGATCGAATTGAAGGTGCGCGAAGATCCGGGGTTCTTGATTCAAGCGGCGGATTACTGGCGTCGAGTCGAAGCGGAGCGACGCGCCGGACGTCTATCGAGACTCTTCCCCGATGCGCCCCTCGCCGATGCGCCCGCGATCGTCTATCTAGCAGCGCCAGCGCTCTGCTTCCCGAAGAACGTGTGGGCGCTGGCGCGCACCATCGATCCGCAGATCGAAATCTACCGGCTCGATTTGAACGAAGATTGGCGCGCTGGCGTGCGCGTCGCTCGACGCACGCGGTTGACGGCATCAGATTAATCAGCAGTGGCTCGTTAATGTTTGAAGTGGCGCACGCCCGTGAAGACCATCGCCAGCCCGTGTTCGTCGGCGGCGGCGATGACTTCGTCGTCGCGCACGGAGCCCCCGGGCTGAATCACCGCCGTGACGCGGTAGCGCGCCGCTTCGTCGATGCCGTCGCGGAAAGGGAAGAACGCATCGGAAGCGAGCACCGAACCGGCCAGCGGGAGGCGGGCGCGCGCCGCCCCGATGCGCACCGAATCGACGCGCGACATCTGACCGGCGCCGACGCCCACCGTCTGTCCCGCCCGAGCGTACACGATAGCGTTCGATTTCGTGTGTTTGCAGACCGTCCACGCAAACAGCAGCGCTTCCATCTCTTCTGGCGTCGGCGCGCGGCGCGTCACCGTGCGCAGCTCTTCGTAATTGAGCAGCAAGCGGTCGCGCGTTTGCGCGAGCAGCCCGCCGCTGATGGTCCGCAGTTCGTCGTTTGTCTCTTCGTCGCGTGACGCGACGCGTAGCACGCGCAGGTTCTTTTTGGCGCGAAGCACGGCGAGCGCCTCGTGGTCGTAATCGGGCGCGGCGACGACTTCGGTGAAGATCTCGGTGACGGCGCGCGCGGCGCGCTCATCGACCGGACGGTTGAAGGCGACGATGCCGCCAAAAGCGGAGACCGGATCGGTTTCGAGGGCACGGCGATAGGCTTCTTCCGGCGTCGCGCCCAGAGCGACGCCTGCCGGATTGGTGTGTTTGACGATGGCGCAAGCAGTTTCGGAAAAGTCGTTCACCAATTGCCATGCCGCATCTGCATCGATGTAGTTGTTGAAAGACATCTCCTTGCCGGAGAGTTGTTCGGCATGCGCGATGCCGCCTTCGTCATCGAAGGCATAAAGCGCTGCCGCTTGATGTGGGTTCTCGCCGTAACGTAGATCGCGCAGTTTGCGGAGCCGAAGCTCAAGCGATGAAGGGAAGTGCGGCGCGGCAACGTCGCCTCTTTGTGCGTCCAGCGCCTCTTCCTGCGAGGCGAGATAGGCGGCGATCGCCGCATCGTAGCGTGCCGTTCGTTCGAAGGCATGGCGAGCTAAACGCAGGCGCGTGGCTCGTGTGAGCGCACCGCCGCAACGCTCGAGTTCGGCGATGACCTCGCCGTAAAGTTCCGGCGAGACGACCACCGCCACGTCTTGCCAGTTCTTCGCCGCCGAACGGATCATGGCCGGTCCGCCGATGTCGATCTGCTCGATGACCTCCTCCAACGTTGTCGCGGGGCGTGCCGCCGTTTGCTCGAAGGGATAGAGGTTGACGACCACCATATCGATGGGCTCGATCCCGTGCTCGTGCAAAGTTCGCGAGTGATCTTCGCGGTCACGACGAGCGAGGATCGCTCCGTGAATGCGCGGATGCAGCGTCTTGACGCGACCGTCGAGCATTTCAGGGAAACCCGTGATCTCGGCGACGTCGCGTACACGGCAGCCGGCGTCGCGCAACGCGCGCGCCGTCCCGCCGGTGCTAATAAGTTCGATCTCGAAACGCTGCAACGCGCGCGCCAACTCCACGAGCGCGGACTTGTCGGAGACGCTCAGCAACGCGCGTCGTATGCGGCGCAATCCATTCTCTTTCATGGTCCTCTTCTTCGTCGAACGATCTCCTCGGATGGTGGATTTCAGTTTCCGTCAGGCGCGCGCAAGGCGTAACCTTCGCGCAGAGCGCGCACGCGCAGAGCGCGCGCGCCGCGCAAGCGCACGTCGAGACGGTGGAAACGCCCGCTCGCAGGTTGTTCGTCGGCGTAGCGACCGAGCATGTACTGGCTCGCCAGATCATCGGCGATGGCGCGAAAGACCGGCGATAGATCGAGTTCGGCGCGCGGATCGAGCGC
>CAKZOF010000630.1 GCA_937135995.1 uncultured Pyrinomonas sp. | reverse complement strand
GACGTGAAGCGGGCGCGAGGGACCGCACCCCTGCCGGTCGGTCGCCGGAGCGCTTGGCCGTCTCCGTCAACGCTGCTCGCCGAGAACGGGCAACGCCTTTGTCCCGTGCAATTCGTCCTTCCAGATTGCCGTTTGCGTCAGCGCTGCTCGCCGAGAGCGAGCAACGGCAAGGGGAGGCGCTGGTAACTTGGTAGTTCGCCGCGCGCGGCGAGCCATTCCAGCGGAAGACCGGCTCGCGCGGCGAGATTGCAGAGCGCGACACCGGGTAGCCAGACGTAGAGCTTCGGGTGGTGATCGGGAGACGACTGGACAAAGGCGAGCAGGCTATCGAGCGCGCGATCCATGATGCTCGCCAACTCTTCTCCCCACGCGTGTCGATCGAAAGGCGTCGGTGGCGCACCTTGATCGGCTAGAGCGAGTGCTATGAGGCGGAGCGCTGCGCAAACGGCTCGGTGTTCGCTCCTGTACCATGCCGCTTCGAGCGGGCGCGGATACTGTTGCTCCCACCAATCGCTTCGGTCGGTCGCCAGCGCCGCTTCCGCCGCGGGCAGCGCAAGGCGCGCTTCGTGGGGACGACGCGCGAGGACGGACAAGATCGTTAAGGCATAGGCCTCGGCGAGATGAAAATGGGTGCGCGAATGACGAAAGGCGCGCGCCTCGCGTAGCGCGCCATCGCGCAGGTTCGGCGCCAAGCGTGCCACCGGCGCGAGCGCCGTGTGTTCATCGCTCGCCAGCGCAAGATGGAGACAGAGCGTGTACTGGTCTGGGCTCGGATCGAACGTCGCGCTCCTTTTGCTGAAACCTGAGGCCAACGCGCGCGCGCCTTCGGCCCATAACTCGCGGACAGTAGGCGTGTCGCTATAAAGCGCCCACTCGAAACTTGCTGCGCGCCAACAGGCGTTGGCCAGAGGTTGAAGAGCTGCACCGCGAAGTGCTTGTTGACGATAGACGGCGATCATGCGCCGTTCGTGTTGCAACGAGCGCAGGTCGTAGTTGGCCGGCGTGTACGCAGAGACTTTGGACATCGCTTCCTTGGACGCACACCGTTGGTGCCATCACCCTGAGGGTAGAGAGCTGGCTTGAACCGAATCATCGCTCAGCGAACCGGAGCGACGCGGGAGCGATCCCTCTTTGCTCGTTCGTTGCAGCGAATGTAGACGGCCGGCCTCGGCGAAAGACCGCCAAGCGATATTCACGCCGCCACACACGCCTGCGCCCCGGGGAAGAAGGCACCGACGTGATACCACCCTTCTGCAGGCGAACCGTTGATCAAGATCAAATGGAATCTGCCATCAGCGAGCGCTTCTTCGAGCGTTTCGCCGAGCGCATTGTGTTGCACGTTGGCCGAATCCTTCAGCCGTTCGATCACGGCACGCATCCAACCTTCGCTCAGTTCTTCGTGACCGAACGCCCACTCGGGTCCGGATCCCTCGATGCTTGCGTGAACGGCGGCAAAGTGGGGGGCAGCAAGCGTGCGCCCATCGAAGCCGATTATGGAGTAGAGCGCATCGAGTCCGTAGAGCAAGAGCGGCGTCGAGCGTGACGACGTCTTTTCCGAAAGATTTTCAACCAACCCTTGCGTCGTGGCGAACAGCAGTAACTGGTCTAGCTTGAGCGGCGTGCCTGTCTCGCGCAGCGCCAAGAAGTTGCCTTGCGGATCGACGAGCATGCCTTCGGTGGCGATGATCAGATGGAACATACCGCTACGCCCGGCACGACTGGGCAGCGCTTGCGAGAGAGAAAAGAGCAGCGATTCGAGTTTGGCTTTGGTTTCAGGTGTTAGGCCATCGAGTTCCAGCGCAAGCGACGGCGCGAGACGGCTGTGTGCTTCTCCGTCACATTCGGCGAAGACAGGACGAGTCATCTGGCTCACGTCCTGTGTGATCCGGCGTTCGAGTTGCTCGAGCGCCCGTGTGAGGCGGTCGATACCATCGAGCGCGCGGGCGAGTTCCATCAGTTCCGTGACGACGCGTGCGCGGTCGTTCAGCATGAACGGACTGCGCGCTTCTTGTGCCGGCAGAAACAGACCGGCGCGCAGGTCGCGCAACGCTTCGGCCACGGTTGGACGCAAACGGTCTAGCAGGGAACTGACGGATCCCTGAGCATATTCGAGTTGCTGTGTGGTCAGGCTGCGCGCCGAGTTGAAAGAAGAGCCGTAGAGGGCGCGAACGATGCTCGTTTCCGCTTGACGAACCACTTCACTGCGCGTCCTTCCGGCGCGTTGCAGGTATTTGTCGAGTTGCACGGTCTGCAAGAAGCGATCCACAGCTTCGCCCAACCCTGGCGTTCCGCCTTCACGTCGTCCCGTTAACCGGGCGACCGCTTGCGCAAATTCGTCGGTGCGGCTGATCTGTGACCCGGTCGCGTCGTCCTGTCCCGTGAGGCGAGCGACCGCTTGCGCGAACTGGTCCGAGGCGGCGCGAAGCAACGGCGAAACAGTGCGCCCGCGCTGGTCCGGCGGCATCGCTTCGTCGAGCAGAGATGAAACGAGTTCTTTCATCCCACGCAGCACATGTTTTGTCTCTTTCGCGCCGTCGAGAGCGACCCAGAATCGTTCGATGGGATCAGTCGTTTCAGCTTGATGCAACGGCGAGCTGCCGAGCGTCTTTGCCTGCCCGGGCAATGCCGGGTTAGCTGTCTCCGCTTGGTGCGACGGCAAGGCGACGCGTCCGGTGCTGGTCTGTTCTCTGCCGCGCGTCTGAACGGAGCCGAGCGAAACTTCGTAATTCACGCCGAGGTCGATTCCGCCGCCTTTGCTATGTCTTCCGCGCGGGCTTGCCGTCTCCCACGTCGTGCCTTCGTGAACGATCCGTGCGGATCGTTCCGCGCCCTTGGCGTCTCTCCGCGGCGGTTCGCAAAAAGAACAATCGTCGGGCGCGTCCGCCGACGCTGTGCTCGCCGTTCGTTCTTGCCGACCTCTTCGGGCTTCTTCAGTTGTGGCCGCGCGCTTCGGCGAGCGAACTTCTTCTGGCGCTTCCGCCGCGGTTCTTCCCGGCGGAGTTGAATGCAGCGCGCGCTGGTCGGCGTGTGGTTCGATGGATGAGCCGTCGGCGGTGGTGCGAACCGAGATCGAGTGCTCTCCGGTCTGCACTTCGACGCTCGCGCCGTTGGCGCCGAGACGCACTGCGGCGCTGACCGGTCCAGCCGAGATGGGGCCGTGCGACTGACCTTGTGACAGGTGCGACAGAGTCGCGTGACGCTTGTAGTCGCCCTGCATGTGGAGTTCACCAATGCGTGGATGAGGGTCGGAAGCGCGTGGTAAAGCGGCGAACTGGTCACGCTTTTGCTGGCCCGGAGGCGCGCCGTGTGGATGTTGACTCGAAGGCGAATTGTTGACGCCACGCTCCGGTTGCGGTCGCTCTGCGGGGAGACCGGCCGGAGGCGCGCTGTGAGTGGCTTTCGCTGGTGAACCAGCGCCACGGTCGCTAGGTCGGTGCGCTTCATGCACGTTGGCTGGCTCGAGGTTCTGTCCGCCCGAATTGATCTTGACGTCGCCCATCTTTGCTCGCCTCCGTCCAGCTTCAGCGGCGCATCGTCCGCGGCGATCCCGTGCTGTAAGCCCGCTCTCGGCGGATGCTCTTCCGTGTGCGCTTGTCTTCGCCGCTAAACAAGTTGTGCGCAACGGGCGCCCGCGCCGCTTGCCAGTTTCTTGCTTCCTCACGCTTCGGAAACCACTCGTAGGCGGGCGACCGTTCACCCTTTGGCGCCAATGGCGCGCGCGACGATGGCCGTCGGGTAGTTGCTTATCTCGCGGTACTTCAGCTCAAGGAGTTGCGGGAAATAGCGCGCTACAGCCAGCCCCAAAGGAGAACTCAACCCGCCAGCGACGACGTTCTCCCACTTCGAGGCGTAGTGGCGCGCAAACCGCACGGCATCTGCACCGAGCAATCCCTTTTCACGCGCCAAAGTCAACCCACGTCTGTATGCATGGCCCATGGCGACTGCCACCGTCCCCTCGCCGCCGTTGTAAGCTGCCAAGACGAACTTCCAGAACTCCATGCCGTTCGGCTGTCCATAACGTGAAAACGCGATCTCGCCGAGCCTTTGTGCTTTGAGGTAGAGCAATTTGGCTGCTGCGGGAATCGCTTTGTGTGGGTCCAATCGTTCGTCCATCGCGCTCCCGGCAACTCCGACGCGCAACCCTACCTCGCGCGCCGCCTCGCGTCCGAACTGCGCGATGCCAGCATAACCCCATTGATTGATGACTTTTGGATTGAAGTTTGATTCTTGGGCCAGCAAGCTCTTCAAGATAGCTGGCGACAGCCCCGGACACCACTCGACGGCATGAACGATGATATCGTCGAAGCGGTGCACCTGTCCGCCGGGAAGAGGTTCGGAGTGGTCGCCAAAAGCGCGTTCAAACGCCGTTGCGAACTCGCGCGACGATCTGATCTCGTTTCTGCTCAGGTCCAGCCCGAGAAGGTCGCTCACTTCGTTGAGCGTCGGGTGGACGAGCAACGCGCTGATCTGATTCCATTCGTCGAGCAGCGCTCGGTTATCTTCCGTCAACGCCACGCCGCGCATTTCGGGGTGGCGCGCGTAGAAGATCAAATCGGTCAACTGCCACGGATCGGTGATGCCGCTTTGAATCGCTTGCACCAGCGTCTTCAACTCTTCGATGGTGCGTTGGCGAAGCAGTTCTTCTTGGCTCTCGGCATGTTCGCCCGTTCCGCGAAGCGCCTGTGGTCGATCCGATTGCGCCGGAAAAC
>CAKZOF010000629.1 GCA_937135995.1 uncultured Pyrinomonas sp. | reverse complement strand
CCCTCCTTCTGGCGTCCACGCTTTCTATGATTTTCGTGGTGGTATTGATAAACAGGATTTTCTGGAGAAGGCTTTACAGACGATCCGCGGCGGTGTATAGACTGGAGTGATGGTGTGACGGCAAGCGCGTTGGTCAAACTTCGGGGAGTAACCCAGTCGTATCAGATTGGCAGGAAGGTGTTCGTGGCGGTCGACGGCGTCAATATGACCGTCAATGAGGGCGAGTTCGTCGCGCTTCTCGATAGCGATGATGTGTGGCTTCCGCGGAAGCTGGAAGAGCAGATTTCAATCATGCGGGCGAATCCGCAAGTTGGCATGGTCGCCGGACGCAGTCTCTACTGGCACAGTTGGGCAGGCGAGGCAGAAAGCTCAGCGCGCGATTATGTGCCCGCATACAGGATCGCGCTCGACGCATCATTTGATCCGCCCGCGCTGCTGACGACGCTATATCCTTTGGGAAAAGAGCATGCTCCCTGCCCTTCGGATCTGCTCTTGCGCAAAGAGGCCATAGAGAGCGTGGGCGGATTTGAAGAGAGCTTTGATGGTCCATATCAGCTTTACGAGGATCAAGCCTTTTTGACCAAAATCTATCTGAGGTGGCCCGTTTATCTTTCGAGTCGAACGTGGACGAAATATCGGGTGCACGATGCGTCCTGCATGGCCCGCGCGAGGCTGAAGTATCATGAGATTCGTCTCTTCTATCTGAGCTGGTGCCAAGATTATCTGATCGCTCGCGGAGTCGAAGATCCAAATATCTGGTCCGCTTTGCGCGAGGCGATGAGCGAGGGTGAAGGCGCGCAGAAGAAGCGATCGCCGGGTGTCAAAGAGTTTGCAAAAAGCGTGGCGCGCGCTCTCCTGCCGGTCGGCGCGCGGCGTTGGATCAAACTGCATCTGCTCGGAAAATCCGATGATGTACCGCCGCTGGGGAGCGTAAACTTAGGCGACTTGCGGCGCACAGAGCCAATAGACGAATCTTTCGGTTTCGGTCGCGGAAGACCGGTTGACCGTTACTACATAGAGAACTTCCTCGCTCAACATGCCGCCGACATAAAGGGGCGCGTGTTGGAGATTGGCGATAACGCTTATACCGTACGCTATGGTGGATCGCGCGTCGCGCAGAGCGACATCTTGCATGTGTCAGATGCCAACCCGCGGGCGACGATCGTTGGCGATTTGACCAGCGCAGATCACATCCCTTCGGATGCGTTCGACTGCATAATCTTGACGCAGACGCTCCATTTGATCTACGACATGCGGGCTGCCGTCAAGACTTTGTACCGGATCCTAAAACCGGGTGGTGTCCTGCTTGCCACCTTCCCGGGGATCAGTCGGATAGACCGCTACGAATGGAAAAGCTCTTGGTATTGGTCTTTAACTACGTTGTCGGCGGAGAAGCTCTTTGAAGGGATCTTCAGCGCGGAGCGTTTGGAAGTATGCTCCTACGGTAATGTGCTGGCGGCGACGGCGTTCCTCTACGGTTTGGCCGAAGAGGAGTTGCGGCGCGAAGAACTGGAAGCCTATGACCCTCACTATCCAGTCATCGTTGCGGTGAGAGCTGTGAAGTGAGAATGTTCAGTTTGCGAAGTTTCAAACGAACGGCGAAGAGGTTTTATCTGCACAGTCGTCGCGAGGCGCTCATACTGGTCTACCATCGCGTCACGGAACTAGACGTGGACCCTTGGAAGTTGGCCGTCGCGCCGCGGCACTTCGCCGAACATCTGGAAGTTCTTCGTCGCCATTACAGGGTGTCAGAGCGTGTCTGAAAAGTCGTTCAAACGCGCAGTCTAGCAAGCATCAGGCGAATCATCGCCGCATAAACCATCGCCT
>CAKZOF010000628.1 GCA_937135995.1 uncultured Pyrinomonas sp. | reverse complement strand
GTTGACGAAGTCGGTTTCCCGCGCGTCGTGCTCGTCCCTCGTCTGCGCTGGGTGGTAAGGACAAAAGCGCGCAGCCTTCGTTGGAAGCTGCTACGCGCCTGCTGGTTGAAAGGCTGGTCGCGCGGCGGGCAGTTCGACGATCTCCCATGCGCGCGCGTCGCGCAGCAAGCGGTTCAGCAACAGCGCGTGAAGCAGGTGTCCGCTGCGTTCGGCCGTGACCCGACCGATGATCGGCAGTCCGACTAACGCCAGATCACCGATGATGTCAAGCACTTTGTGGCGAACGAACTCGTCGTGGTAACGCAATCCGGAAGGATTGAGCACGCCTTCGGGCGAAAGGACGATGGCGTTGTCGAGCGAACCGCCGCGGATCAAATTGGCGCGGCGCAGCTGTTCTATTTCCGCCGTGAAACCGAAAGTGCGCGCTGGCGCGATCTCGCGCGCGAAGGATGCCGGATCTAGTTCTCTCACCAAGTAGCGTTGTCGCCCAATCACCGGGTGAGCGAAATCGATCGTGCAATCTATTTCGTAACCGGACGCCGGTTCGATGCTGATGCAGCGTTCGCCTTGTTCTACGCTCACACGCCGAAGAACGCGAAGCGCGTGACGTTCCGCCTGTTGCTCCACCACGCCCGCTCGCTCGATCAACGCGACGAAAGGCTCCGCCGATCCGTCCATGATTGGGATCTCGAGATTGTCGACCTCGATGTAGGCGTTGTCGATGCCCATCCCGCGCAGCGCAGCCAGCAGATGCTCCACCGTCGAGAGCATCACGCCCGTGCGCATGAGCGTCGTCGCGTAGCTGCAATTGGCAACATGCTCGATGCTCGCCGGGATCTCGAAGCCGCCCAGATCCGTTCTGATGAAGACGTAGCCGGCATCGGGCGGCGCCGGTCGCAGGCGGACGGTGACGCACACTGCCGTGTGCAACCCCGTTCCGCGGATTTCGACTTCTCGGGCCAGTGTCTTCTGGTTGTTCATCGGTTTGCGCGCTAGATGAATTAGGCTCCGGTCGAGCGCGAAACCCGATGAAGCAAAAATCGTTCCCCGTAAGTTTCGCCTCTCTCTGTTGAATGGAAAGTCCGACATTTACAGTCCGCGCTGTCAGTGACGGCTCGAGCGTCCTTGTGCTGGTTGTGGCGTTCGTGCCACGCTTGCTGTTGCGTAAAAGCTACACCTTGTGACGAAGAGGTGAGGAAGATGCAGCCCTACGAAGTACAGTCCCTCCCGCTAGCGATCCGCGGCGTGCATTATTACAAGATCTCCGGACGGTACACGTACCGAGGCGACTTGTTGATCACGGATGGGTGTCTTTATTTCATCGCGCGTGAATCTCTCGAAGAGGCTCGGGAGAGAAGCGAGAGGAAGTACCGCTTAGCGATAGAAACAGCCTTGCGCACAGCCTACTTCGTGCGGCTAATCCCAACTCTGTTGATGTTCGGCACGGCAGCGTTGATCGGTGTGCGACGCGCAACCTCGGCCTTGCGTCTAATGCTGTTGGGTCCTGCAACCGAAGTGGAGTCGAAGCCGCAGGCGTGGTGGCGGCAAGAATTTCAGCTCGGCGGCGAACGCGTCGCCGAGCATGAACTGCGCCGCGCGCTGGACGCCTACGTTGCGCGGGCGCGCATCAAGCGCCGCGATCCTCTCTTTCCGCCGGAAGACGCACACTTGCCCGAACCGGAGCGGTTCGCGCGTGAGGAGATCCGCGATTTGAAGCTCAGCTCGCGCGGCGAATTGAGCTTCTACGCCCATTCGGACCGGCATGATTTCGCTGTCGGGCGCCGCGCGCGCGACCCGTTGCACCGAGCCCTCAAAGCGGGGCGGTTCATCTTTTGAGCGGTGGATGCCGCGCGAACGTCCGCGTTCTCGAAGGCGCGACGGCCATGCGCGCATCAGCCGACAGTGCGCTCAACGAACGTCCGCTTTCTCGAAGGCGTGATACGGATCTTCCGTTTGCTGTAGGACCAAGACTCTTGGCCGGCGGCGTCCATCGCGTGGCGACTCGGTTTGGCCGCGGTGCACCTTCTCGCTGTCGCTGGTCCAGCGGGTAGTTCGTCCGGCGTCCTTTTCGGCGTGCGTTGACACTCGATGAACGCGGCTCTTATCATCTTTCCCGCATGCCGCACAAGAAAACAAAGGGCGAAGAACAGGCGACGGAAAAGCAAGGTGCTGCGGAAAAGCAAGGCGTTGCCGCGCACGAGTCGGCGAAGCGAGGTGAGCGCGCTAGGCCGCACGAAAGACTGTTCCTCATTGACTCGATGTCGCACATTTTTCGCGCTTATTTTGCCCCGCTGGGCGCGCGGCTCGAACCGCTCACCAACAGCAAGGGACAGGTGACGCAGGCGATCTTCGTCTTCACCAACATGCTGCGCAAACTGCTCACCGAAGAGAAACCCGATTACATCGCCGCCGTGTTCGAATCGGGTGTGCCGACCTTTCGCCACAAGGACTTCGCTGCCTACAAATCGAATCGCGCCGAGATGCCCGATGAGTTGGCGTCGCAACTGCCTTGGATCAAGCGCGTGTGTGAGGTCTTCCGCGTCCCCATCATCAACGTTCCGGGGTACGAAGCCGACGACGTGATCGGTACATTGGCCGTGCGCGCTGCCGAACGAGGGATTCAAGCGGTGATCGTCTCCAACGACAAAGATATGTGCCAGCTCGTGCGCGACCCCTTGATCGTTTGCTTGCGGCAGAATCCGCAGAACGTCAAACGGCGCGAACCCGTGCCGCCCGTCGAGTGGTGCGACGAAGCATGGGTCAAGGCCCGCTTCGGCGTCCCGCCCGAGAAGATCCCCGATCTTCTCGGGTTGATGGGCGATCCGATCGACAACATCCCGGGCGCGCCCGGCATCGGTGCCAAGGGGGCCGTCCAGATCCTCGAACAGTTCGGTTCGGTCGAGAACGCGATCGCCCACTGGGAAGAGGTGAAGAACAAGCGTTACCGCGAAGCGCTGCGCGATTACGCCGAGCAGATCCTCCAATCCCGCGAACTGGCGAAGATTCGCACCGATGTGCCGATCGAGATCGACATCGAGA
>CAKZOF010000627.1 GCA_937135995.1 uncultured Pyrinomonas sp. | reverse complement strand
CTCTTCGGGGCTGCAAGCGATCGCCATCGCCGCCGACCGGATCAGGACGGGGCAGGCCGAATGCATCGTTGCCGGTGGGCTGGAGACAATGTCCATGATCCCGATGGGCGGCCACATCATCCGCCCAAACCCTTATTTGGTCGAGCACTACCCGGACTTTTACTTGAACATGGGGCTGGCGACGGAGAATGTGGCGCGCAAGTACGAGATCGGGCGCGAAGATCAAGACCGCTTCGCGCTCCGCTCGCACGAACGGGCCGCGCGCGCGCAAGACGAAGGCAAGTTCAAGGACGAGATCGTGCCTCTCAACGTCGCGCTCGAAGAGCTGGACGAACGTGGAAAGAAGCAGCGGCGCGAGATCATCTTCGACACGGATGAAGGCGTAAGGCGCGATACGACGTTGGAGGCGCTGGCGAAGTTGAAGCCCGCTTTTCACGCCAACGGCACGATCACAGCGGGCAACTCCTCGCAGATGTCCGACGGCGCGGCTGCCGTGGTCGTCATGTCCGCCGAAAGGGCCGAACAACTGGGCGCGCGCCCCTTGGCGCGCTTCGTCGCCTATGCGGTCGCCGGTTGTCCGCCCGAAGAGATGGGCATCGGTCCGGTCTATGCGATTCCGAAGGCGTTGAAGCTTGCCGGATTGACGCTGGACCAAATAGATCTCATCGAGCTTAACGAAGCCTTCGCCGCGCAGAGTCTGGCCGTCATCCGAATGCTCGAGCTCGATCCCGAACGGGTCAACGTCAACGGCGGGGCCATTGCGCTTGGTCATCCATTGGGTTGCACGGGGGCGAAGTTGACGGCGACCATTTTGCGCGAGCTTGAGCGGCGCGGCGGGCGCTACGGGATGGTGACGATGTGCGTCGGCGGCGGCATGGGCGCCGCGGGGATTTTCGAAAGGATCGCATAAGCCGGTCATGAGGCTAATAGGCATCGTTCAGTTGCTAATGTGAAGTAAGGATCGAGTGCGAATCATCAAGAAAGGAGCGAGCGTATGGCAGCCACAGTTGATTTGAAAGAGCCGGTGGTCGGCGGGAGCTTCTTGATCGAGGAACGCCAGCCGGAAGAGGTTCTGACGCCGGAAGATTTCACCGAAGAGCAGCGGATGATCGCCGACACGACGCGCCAGTTCGTCGATTCGGAAGTGCGTCCGGCGATCCCGCAACTCGAACGGCACGATTGGGATCTAGCGCGTGCGTTGCTGCGCAAAGCGGGCGAACTCGGCCTGCTCGGCGCTAACGTTCCCGAAGAGTATGGCGGCCTTGGGCTGGACCAGACGAGCGGCACGCTGATCTCCGAGAACGTCGGACGGTCGGCGTCGTTCGCCGTCACCTTCGGCGCGCAGACGGGGATCGGCATGTTGCCTATCCTCTACTTCGGCACCGAAGAGGCCAAGCGCAAATATTTGCCGCGGCTGGTGACGGGCGAACTCGTCGCCGCTTACGCGCTGACCGAAGCCGGCTCCGGCTCCGACGCGCTCGCGGCGAAAGCCACGGCGCGATTGAGCGAAGACGGACGCCACTACATCTTGAACGGCGAGAAGATGTGGATCAGCAACGGCGGTTTCGCCGACGTTTTCGTCGTCTTCGCCAAGGTGGACGGCGATAAGTTCAGCGGCTTCATCGTCGAACGCGGACCGGGGCTAACCAACGGAGCCGAAGAGCACAAGATGGGGATCAAAGGCTCTTCAACGACGGCGCTCATCCTATCGGACGTCAAAACGCCGGTGGAAAATCTGCTCGGCGAAGTCGGTAAGGGGCACAAGATCGCTTTCAACATCCTGAACATCGGGCGTTTCAAACTCGGTGCATCGTGCGTCGGCGGCATGAAGCTGATGCTTCATGAGTCGGTCCGTTACGCCAACGAGCGGCACCAGTTCGGACGGCCCATTTCGAGTTTCGGCGCGATCAAGGCAAAGATTGCCGAGATGGCGATTCGCACGTGGGTTGGGGAAGCAACCGTCTATCGCACGGTTGGGCTAATCGAAGAAGCAGTCAAAGCGACGGCGCATGATGGAGAATCGAAGCTCCGCGCCATCGAGGAATACGCCGCCGAATGCTCGATCATCAAGGTGATGCTATCGGAATACTGCGACTACGTCGCTGATGAGATGGTTCAGATCTACGGCGGCTACGGCTATTCGGCCGACTATCCGGCGGAAAGAGCCTATCGCGATTCGCGCATCAACCGCATCTTTGAAGGGACGAACGAGATCAACCGGATGCTCATCCCCGGCATGTTGATGAAGCGGGCGATGCAAGGGCGGCTCGCGCTTCTTCCGGCGGCGCAACGGCTGATGGATGAGGTGTTGCAGCCGTCAGTGCCTTCTTTCGACGAAGACCACGGCTTGCTCGCGGCGGAACAGAAGCTCGCCGAGAACGCAAAGAAGGTTGCGTTGATGACGCTCGGCACGGCGGCGCAGAAGTTCATGCAAGCGCTCGAAGACGAACAGGAAGTGTTGATGAGCATCGCCGATCAGATCATGGAGGCTTATGCGATGGAGTCGGCCATCTTGCGGGCGCGCAAAATCGCCGCGCGCGACGGCGAACAGGCCGCCGCGCGCTACGTCACGATGGCGCGCGTCTTCTGCCACGATGCGATCGAGCGTGTCGAAAAGAGCGCCAAGACGGCGCTCGCCGCCATGAGCGAAGGCGACGAGCTGCGGACGCTGCTTGCGGCCCTGCGGCGTTTCACCAAACACACGCCGATCAATGCCGTCGCCGCGCGGCGCTCGATTGCCGAGGCGTTGATCAAAGCGAACCGTTACATCGACTGACGCCTTGTTCTGTACTTCTTGTAGCACGCGAGCCTGCCCCACACGAAGGGGCAGGCTCGCAACTTTTTCGACGTCTTCTGCGCCGGACGAACGGGCTGCGCTGCGTCAGCAGCCCTTTCCAATGGCCCGCGCGGCATCATGCGGCGGTTTGCCCGTCTCGATGAAGGTCTTCATGCGCAGCAAGTCGTCGTCCATTTCGCTCTTCGGATCGACGCCGAGGATTTCGGCGATGGCGTGTCCGATAAGTCCGGCGGGCGGGTTATAGCTCATCTTCACGTCGATGGACGTCGTCCCGTCCGGATTGGACCTGAAATGGATCATCCCCGCGTGTCGGATGACGGAACCGGGAACGCTCTTCCAGGCGATCAGTTTGTTGGGTTCGTACTTGGTGACCACCGTCTCCCATTCGACCGGGACCCCGGCTGGACCATCCACAGTCCAACGGTAGCGCCCATCGCGGATGCGTTTCACTTCGCGCACGTGCTTCATGAAGTGCGGGAAGTTTTCCGGGTGCTCCCAGAATTCGAAGACCTTCTCGACGGGCGCCGCGACGTTGATCGTCTTCTGAACGTCGATGCCGCGCCGCCCGTTGCCGAGACCGAGCAGCCGCGCCAAATCTTTGTTCGTCAGCGCACGTGCGGCAAGCCCCAGCCCGACGAGGCTCAAAGCCGGGCCGTAAGCATCATCGCGGCGCAGGCCATAGAGCGCCGCCGCGCCGCCGGCCACCGTGGCGAACAGGCGCGTCGCTGGCGACCAGTTCTCTTGCAGCAGCGCGAAGCGTTGGCCGGCGCGCCGCCGCCCGCCTTGCAACGCTGGAATGTCGGGCTTATCGTGAACCTCCAGACGATTGTCGATCTCCTTCACGCCACGAATCGAAGCGACTTGGTCGATGAGCGCCTCCACTTCGCGCTCGAGAATGGGGCCCTCCAGGGTGACGCGCCCGTTTTCGGCCCGCACATTGATGGCATGTGGATGCGAGACGACTCGCCCGAGCTTGGAACGAACGCGCGCCACCAGAACGTCATCGGAGACCTCTTCGTGGTTGAAAAGTGCTTCCGTCTCCGCGATGAGTCCACGCGTGCGGTTCGCCACATCGCGCGAAGTTTTGTCGATGGCATCGTTCGCTTCGTGCCAAGCGTGGACGACCTTGTCGCGCAGCAGCGCGCGACGCCGACGCCCGCGATCAGGGTCGAGCAAGTACATCAACCCGGCTCCTATTCCACCTGCGATGAGAAGTCTCATGCGGTCGTTCATCTGCTTGCCTCCTTTCCGCTGGCGACGTTCGTGCCAGCAACCTTTTCAAGGGGGAACTGCGGCAAAAAAGAATGGTCGCGAAAGCAGAGCTATTTCAGGGGCGGTGGCTCAAGCCGTCCGATCGACTTCGTGGCCTGCAACACCGTAGATTTTAGCAAAGGGCGGATCGTCAGCGAAAGCCGCTTGGGACGACCGCCTTACGATTTCGAAATCCGTGGAAGATTCAGCGCAATTTCGGGTCACTTTGTAGAAGCGGAAGGGAACAAGGATCATCAGCAAGGATCGGGGGATGCCAAACGCTACGGATCGAAGACGAGCAACGTTGTTCCGGCGCAGAGGCATCACCTTTCAGAACCAGGCGAGCGCCATTGACAAGATCGAACGGATCGTCGGAGAGGAGAGGATAGATTGCGACTTCACGGGGCTCGATGGCTATCTGTTCGCGCCGCCTGATGAGTCTTCCGACGGACTCGAAGCAGAACTCGAAGCAGAATTAGAGATGTTTCGCCGGCTCGGCAGCGAACGGGCGGAGATGGTTGAAACGACTTCCATCGACGCTTTCGACATGGGACCAGTGTTGCGCTTCCTCGATCAAGCACGGACATCTTGAAGTGCCTCGTGGGGCTAGTGCGCCGTTCGAGAGCGCAGCGGTAAGCTCTACCGCGCACGGGTCGAAAGCGTCGAGGGCGACGGCGCGCAAGGGCACTGGAAACCAGTGGGCTGCAACCTTTCAGCTGCGGTCAGGGGCGGATCGCCGCGAGGCTTCCGCCTCCAGCGCGCTTTTCGGCGAATCCGTCGGCAGTGGTGGCAGCTAGGTCTTCACATGGCACCCACGGCTTGCGAGATGAGCGCGAGCGAACGGTTGTAGCGGTAACTGATGTTGAAGTGACCGTCGTCGAACTCTTCATGGACGAAAGCGATGCCGTGTTGGCGCAACCTTTCGGCCAAGATGCGCGCGCCGACATCCAACCCGAACTCGTCGCGCGTGCCGGCATCGAAGTAGATCAGCTTCAGGCGGCGTAGATTCTCGGCATACTCGGCCACCATGCGCACAGGATCGTGCGCAAGCCAGCGCCGCCAGACCTCTTCGATGATCTCGCCGGTCTCGAGATCGAACGGCAGACGGTAGCCGAGCGGCGCGCTCGGGTCGGGCGAGTAACAGGCGCTCATGGCGATGATGTTGAGCGTTGGCATGTCGTCTTTGCCGTGCTTCTCCTCGCGCCAGAAGCGTTCGAGAAAAGATGCCGGATCGCCTTTGATCGTGCGAAAGGCTTTGACGAAATCGGGCAGGTAGCAGTATTCGAAGTAGCAATCGCCGCTGTGCGACGCGACGACGCCGAACAACTCCGGGTAGCGCATGCCGTGAACCAGCGCCCCGTAGCCGCCGGAGGATTTACCGACGAGGGCACGTTTGTGCGGGTCGGGCAGCGTGCGAAACTTCGCATCGACGAACGGGACGATCTCCCGCACGAGGTAGTCGGCGTAGTTTCCAGTGGCCGTCGAGTTGATGTACTGCGAGCCGCCGAGCCGCGTAAAGCAATCGGGCATTACGAGGATCATCTCGCCCGCTTCGCCGCGCGCGATAAGTTGGTCCATGCGTTCGGCCAAGTTCGGCGAGAACGGTTGCGCGTTGAGCAGCATCTGGCCGCGCCCGGTGAAGCCGGTCAGCACGTACACGGTCGGGTAGCGGCGCGTCGGTTCGGCGTCGTAGCTCGGCGGAAGGTAAACGTAGAGATCGCGCGTCACAGGATCGCCGAGCGGGTTGTTGTGCAAAACCTCGCTCGTTAAGCTCTCGGTGACGATGCGGCCTTTGTTCGGCATCTTCTGTTCCCAAGCGGTTCGACGTTTGCGCCGCCGCTTTCAGCGATCAGGGGCAGGCGAGCGCGGATTCCGAAACACGATTCGGGAGATTGTAAACGAAACGGAACGGGAGTCGAAAGCTCGGCGCAAACGTCGGCGCACGCTGAAAGCTCGAAGGCTGGAACTTCGCGTCGCCGCCCGGTTCATGCTATCGTTTCTTCGGGTTACCGCTTTGGCGGTGAACGAAGCACGATTCGCTAGCACCTTTGACACATGCAAGACGTCGGAACCACCGAAAAGAGAGCTGCCGATCGGCCTGCTGCCGAACCAGACAAAGAAGAAAAGCAAACGCGCCTCGTCCAATTCGTTGCCGGCAGCGTCGTCATTATCTTTGCTTTCTTCTACTTGCAATTTCGCACCCCGGCCATACTCGATGTGGATGGTTATTACCACATCAAGTGGAGCCGCCTTTTGTGGGAAGGATTAAAGAGCGGGCAGTTTCCGCCGCCTTTCCCCTATCTGCCGCTGACCACGCTCAATCCGCAAAATTACGTCGATCATCACCTGCTCTTTCACCTCCTCTTGATTCCGTTTTCGCTCTTCGGTGACATGCGCATCGGGGCCAAAATCGCCGCGGCCCTTTTCGGCGCGCTCGCCGTCGCGTCCTGCTACTGGCTCATCTATCGTTACCGCATCCGACACCAGCTCATCTGGTTGGTCGCGCTGCTTGCGTGTTCGGCACCTTTTCTGTATCGCCTGAGCATGACGCGCGCGCAGAGCGTGTCGGTCGTCTTCATGGTGGCAGGCATCTATCTGCTCTTTGAGCGGCGCTACCGCTGGCTCGCGCCGCTCGCGTTCCTCTACGTCTGGACCTATAGCTTGTTCGTCACGTTGTTGGTGGCAGCCTTCATCTGGGTGGCGGTCGTCTGGTGGAGCGAGCGGCGGTTTGATTGGCAGGCGCTCGCTTGGACCGCGGTTGGCACGATCGCCGGCTTCATCCTCAACCCCTACTTTCCGAAGAACGTGCGCCTCTTCTTCGAACACTTGATGATGAAGGTGACGGCCGGAGACTTTGCCACCAGCGTCGGCGCTGAATGGTATCCCTACGAAAGCTGGTATCTGTTCCACAGTTCGCTCATCGCCTTCGTCGCCATGGTCGTCGGCTACGTGGCGACGGGCAGAAACCACCGCTCGCATGGAGCGCGCGCCGCTTTCTTTCTCCTCTTTTCGACGTTGCTGCTCATCATCACGGCAAGATCGCGCCGTTTTGTCGAATACTGGCCGCCGTTCGCCGTTCTCTTCGCCGCTTTTGCGCTTCAGCCGCTCATGGAAGGGGCGCGTCGCGCCTTCGCTTCGTTGCCGGCCGACGTGCTGGCCGACTTGCAACCGTTGCTCGACGAAGAGGCCGAACCGCGAAGAAGAAAGGGCCTGTTTCGCGAGGAGATCGTGGCAGGTGCGCTCTTCGTGCTGCTTCTCGTTCCGCTCGGCATCAACGTTTACGGCACGGCGCAGACCATCGCTGCCGAAGAGAGTCCATTCGAGTATCGCGGCGGAGCAGAGTGGCTCCGGCAGAACGTTCCGGCGGGCGAAATCGTTTTCAACGCGGACTGGGACGATTTCCCGAAACTTTTCTTCTACGATTCCGAGCACCGTTACGTGTCGGGCCTCGACCCCACCTATCTGCTCGACGAAAATCCGGAGCTATCGCGCCTTTATGAAAACATCACTTTGGGACGCGAACCCAACCCGGCGCCAGTCATCCGCGAGCGCTTCGGCGCGCGTTACGTCTTCACCGATAATCAAGAGATCCATCATGCCTTTTATGGCAACATGATCGATAGCGGCTGGGCTGAAGAGGTGTATGCCGACGAACATTGTACCGTGCTCCGCATCCTCGATGAACGGCGCGAACCGCCGGCGATGCCGGAAGATGAAGAGCCGATGGACGATCAAGACGTTCCTCCGGACGAGAACGGGTAAGTGGGATGCGGAAAAAAGCGGACCGAGAGCGAAGGGATGAAGCAACGTCGAAGCGAAATCTTTTTCTACCTCGCGCTGGCCGTTCTGATTGTCGCTAGCTGCGGCGGCGGCGCCCGTCGGGCGGAGCAGGCGCCGAAGCGGGCGCCGCTGTCGCCCTTCGAGCAGGATCTCGACTACGTTCGCAAAGGACAGTTCACGCACGTCTACGTGATCTCGCGCCCGGATGGCGCGTCGCTGACGCGCGACGACATCGCCTATCTCAAAGCCAACGCGCATCCGGAGACCAACATGTGGGTCGTCACGGACGAAGGGCGCCGCGCCATTGCGGGAACCAACTTCGACTGGACGCCGGAGAATTTCGCCGCGCTCGGCAAAAGGTTCATCGTCGAAGATTACACGGGAAGATGATCGCGCGAAAGGTATCCTTTCACCTCGGTCGATGGGAGAAAGATCATGATGAAAGCCAAAGGCTCGCTCACCATGACGATCGCCGTCGTGATGTTGCTTGTCTCTTGCACGGCGCGCAAAGACGAAACAGCCAAAACTAGTAACACCGGAGACGCATCCGCGGTGCAAAAAGGCGCAATAACCAACACCGGTCACACTGGAGACGCATCAGCGGCGCAAAAGGAACAGGGCGCCGTCGCTGCCACATCGCCATCCGATGGCGTCCAGCGCATCACGGTCGAAGATCTCCGGGCGGCGCTGGAACGCGGCGAAGCGGTGGTTCTCGACGTACGCAACGAAGCGCAGTACCGTGCAGGCCACATCGCCGGTGCGAAATGGATCCCGTACACGGAGGTCGGCGAGCGAGGACCGCGCCTTTTGCCGCGCGACAAGTTGATCGTGACCTATTGCTCTTGACCGGCCGAACATACCAGCGCCCGGGCGGCGCTCGAACTGCAAAAGGCCGGATTCACAAAGACCGCCGCGTTGCTCGGCGGTTACGAAGCGTGGGAGCAAAAAGGTTTGCCCGTGGAAAAATCGGCGGCGAAGTAGGGCCACGGCGCTGTGCCGGGCGAAAATCGCGCGCGTCTGTCCCGCGTCGCCGTGTGTGGTTTTAACTCTGGCTTAACCTCGCTGCTCTAACCTTTCGAGGGAGATCAGAGGGATGAAGATCGAAACGATCGAGGGCGACTGGCAGCGTCCAGCCATCGCTCTTGTTGCACACGATGGCTGCAAACAAGACCTCGTCGAGTGGGCGCGATTCAACCGCGGCACGCTTTCGGCCTTTACGCTCTATGCGACCGGGACGACCGGCGCGTTGATCGAAGCGGAGACGGGACTGGCTGTCACGCGCCTTTTGAGCGGGCCGTACGGCGGCGACGCGCAGATCGGGGCCCTGGTCTCGGAAAAGCGCGTTGCGTTGCTGATCTTCTTCTGGGATCCGCTGACGCCGCAGCCGCACGATGTTGATGTCAAAGC
>CAKZOF010000626.1 GCA_937135995.1 uncultured Pyrinomonas sp. | reverse complement strand
GCACTCGAGGCCGAGCGCGTGCGAGAGGTCACTCGGCCCGACGAACAGCACGTCGACGCCGTCGACGGCGGCGATCTTGATCTCGGCCGGCAGGTTCGTGCCGGTGTTCCTCTCCTCGTACATCGTGATCGGCGCCATCTGGCTGTAGCGCAGGTTCGTCTCGGTGTAGGCCCGGTGGACGACGAAGGAAAGCGCCTCCTCCTCGTCGCCCTCCACCCACACACGGCTCCCCTTTTTGCCGAGCACGATGGCGGTGCCGGCCCGCGCTTGGCTACGCTCGACTGCCGCTTGCAGCGCCTGTTCGGTCCAATGCTGCACAGTCTGGTCCAGCGTCAAAACCACTGTGCCGCCTTCGCGTGCGGCCTCCTCCAGACTGCTGTACGGGCGCCGGTGCGCGTCGCGCGCGACCAACACGCGCCCCTGCTCGCCCGCAAGCGAAGCGTTGTGAAACTGCTCGACGCCAGCCAGCCCCTGTTCATCCAATCCGACGAAACCGAGCACGTGGGCAGCAAGCGCAGCGTTGGGATAGAAACGCTTCGGTTCCTTGAGCGCGTACACGCCACGCAGGTTCAATGCGCGCAGCTTCTCGGCCTGTGCTTCGTCGAGCTTGCGCGCCAACCAAACGAAGCGCCGCCCCTGAGCGCGCGCATGCGCAAGACGCGCGGCCAATTCATCCGCCTCAACGCCGATCACAGGAGCGAGCCGCCGGGCGGCCTCTGCCGCATCAGCAATCTCGTCGGGCACGGCGAAGAATGAGTTCGCTTCGACGCTACGCGCAAGTTCGCGCCCCTGCCGATCGACGATGGCCCCGCGCAACGGCGGCACCTCCAGTTCGGCCCATTGTTGGGCGCGCGCGCGCGCGGCCAACGTTTCGTGCGTGACCACTTGAAGGTGGATCAAACGTCCGGCGATGAGGCACGTCCAGCAGAGAAAGAAGCCGCAGATGAGCCATGTGCGCCGTCGGGCGACGTCAGGGCGGCTGGATGTGAGTGCCGAGCCTTTGCGCATAGAGCTTGCCGCTTTTGCGTGAAGTCCGCCGCGCAGGAAGCGCCGTTCAAAACCATCCTTATTGGGCTCGCCAGTTGGGGAGAGTCGGCTTCACGCTGAGGGCGAGCCCGTTTCTCAGCGCCCGAATGTCGATGCCGCGCCGACCAGCGTCGGCCCAGTCGCCGCCCGGTCGATCTGCGAGGCGCGCGCTGGCTCCATGCCCCGCGCACGGGCGGCCTGCTCGATGGCCTGCGGAGAACCGGCCTCGGCGAGAACGAGAAGCAAGCGGCGGCGCTCTTCGGCCAATCGCGCTCGCTCCTCGCGCAGCAATTCTGTTTCGTAGCCCAACCTCAACGCCGCAAAGTGTTGCGCCGTAGCGTAGGCGAATCCGGCAACCAACACCAACCCGCCCACGGTCCAGAGCATCAACCGACGCCAAGCGCGCCGGTCCCACTCTCGCCGCACGGCGAAGTTAGGATTGCGCTGTGGCATTCTCCTCACCGCTCTTGCTCCTTGGCGTCCCCCTTGGATCTCATTGCCGATCTGCCCTGCGCAGCGCGCGTAGCTTTGCGCTGCGCGCACGCGGATTGGCACGCGTCTCTTCCGGCGTTGGGACAATGGGGCGTTTGGTCAACAACTCGACGCGACCTGCGGCAGCAAGCTGCCGGAAGGTCTGCTTGACGATGCGATCCTCCAGCGAGTGGAAGCTGATCACCACCAAACGTCCTGCCGGTTGTAAAAGATCCGTCGCCGCCACGATGAACCGATCCAGATCCTCGAGTTCACGATTGACGGCGATGCGCAACGCCTGAAAGACGCGCGTCGCCGGGTGCGTGCGCCCTCTGCGGCCGCGCACGAGCGCGGCAACCAACTCGGCCAAATCCCGCGTCGTCTCCACAGGCTCGCCGCGCTGTCGGCGCTGGACGATCGCGCGCGCGATGAGTCGCGCCCGGCGCTCTTCGCCGTATTCCCAAAGCAGCCGCGCGATCTCGGCCTCGGGCAGCCGGGCCAGCAGTTCGGCCGCCGTCTCCGCTTCGCCCTCCGGATCCATGCGCATGTCGAGCGGCGCATCGAAGCGGAAACTGAAACCACGCTCCGGCGCGTCGAGCTGCAACGAAGAGACGCCCAGATCGGCGATCACGCCAGCGAGTTCGCCGATGCCCGCCGCAGCGACCACGCGCCCGATGTCGCGGAAATCAGCATGCACCAGCTGCACACGGTCGCCGAAACGCGCAAGGCGTGCGCTGGCCACGCGCAACGCTTCGCGGTCGCAATCAACCCCGATCAGACGCGCTTCAGCAGACGCTTCGAGCACCGCCTCGGCATGCCCGCCCGCGCCGACCGTTGCATCGAAGAACCAGCCGCCGCGTTCCGGGGCTAGCGCCCGAAGCGCCTCCTGAAGCAACACGGGGCGGTGTCGCTCGTCCCTGCCCCCAACGGACGCCACGCTGTGACTCGCCCCGTGATCCAATGCAAAGAACAGGTCGCGTGGCATGTGGTTCACCGCTGGCTGTTTCCAGCCGCCGTCGTCTCGCCTCGAAGTCGCTAGATCCCCAGTCTCGCGATGGCCGCCTCGTCGTCCGCCGTGTACGGCTCGGCCATCAAACGCTGCTCGAATCGCTCGCGATCCCAAACTTCCAAGTAACTCAGGTAACCAAGCACGGCCACTTCGCCCAAAAGGTTGGCGCTTCTTCGCAATAACGGATGGATAAGCACGCGTCCTTGCGCATCCATGCTCGTCTGCTGCCCGTAGTAGTTAGTGCGCTCCAAGAACTTGCGGCGCGCCGGGTCCATCGAAGGGAGCAGCGCCAGCCGCTGTTCGATCGCTTCCCACTCAGGCAAGGGGTAGAGGCGCGCCGCTTCGCCCGTCAAGCTGGTCACGTAGAACTCCGCGCCGTACTTCTCTTCGATGTACCGGCGAAAGGCCGTGGGCACTTTGAGCCGCCCTTTGGGGTCCAAGCGCGCCGTGTAATTGCCTCGTAACATTGCCTTTCGCCGCCGGTTGGATCGCCATCTGCTTAAAACTTACAGTAGAACTTTAAGCTTCGTCCCCAAGCTCAGGAAGAAAGCCCACTTTGGACCACTTTCTTCCACCCGCCGCGCATAGTACGCTGGTCTTCGGAGCGCTGTCAAGAGGAAATTTGACTTATTCGCTTAAGCACGAAATGGTGTATTCAATGCCGGTGGCAAACCCGCCGGCGATCCTGTATAGTTGCTCTCTCCGCCGGCGATCCTGTATAGTTGCTCTCTTTGTCAAGCCCTCGACCTGATCGCTGATGAGCTACTCCGGCTATTTGCTCTTCGGTCTAGCGCTTGCCGCGGCCAACGTCCTCGGCGGGTTGCTGGTGACCTCTTCAGCCTCGCTGGCGCGCAACGCGCGGCTGCTTCGCTTCCTGATCGCGCTCGGCGCGGGTTTCATGTTGGCGGCGATCTTCGTCGAAGTCGTCCCAGCGGCGATCGAGCTGTGGAGTCGTGAGCGCGGCTTTTCGCCACACGCTGTGTTGAAAGCAACAACGTTGTTGCTTGCTGGTTACTTGCTGATACACTTGGTTGAACACACCGTTGCGCCACACTTCCATTTCGGTGCCGAGACGCATCCCGAAAGGCTGCTCCGTCCGACAGCGGCCTACGCAGCCATCGGTGGTCTTTCGATCCACACCTTTTTCGACGGCGTTTCCATCGCCGCCGCCTTTTTGGTCAATTTCAGAGTCGGGCTGCTCGTCTTCATCGCCGTCTTGCTGCACAAGGTTCCCGAAGGCTTCACCGCGGCGTCGATCATGCTCGCTTCGGGACGCGCGCGCTACAAGGCACAGCGGGCCACGCTGTTGATCGGCGCGGCGACGCTGCTGGGCGTGATGAGCGTCGCCATCGCACAGGCGCACATTTCGGCGCTGGTGGCCTATGCGCTGCCCTTCTCGGCGGGCGTGACGCTCTATGTCGCGGCCAGTGACTTGATCCCCGAAGTCAACCACATGGAGGAGAAGAACCCGCTAACGTCGGTGGTCGTCTTCGTCGGCGTCGCGCTCTTCTACCTGCTGCACGCGCTGATCGGCGAAGGATGATCCCCCGATTTTTGCGCACGCCGATCGGTGGACGCTTGAGCCGTCCGACTTCCGCAACGTGCTGACGACGAAGCCGCTCCGCCGAAGCGAACTCGAGTCTGTCGTGCCTGCAGATCGCCTGGAGTTTGCGGCGAGTCCGCCGCTGGCCCAGTCCGTGACCGCCAACGAGTGCTGTTTCCTTGACCGGACCAGCGCGGCGCGCGCATTCGTGCGCATACAAATCTCTGCGCTCGGCGGAACGCGCGAGCCTTCGGGCAATCGCTTCAACCAGCTCCATGTCCGGCGAGCCGGCCTTCACTGGACCAGCTTCTCGCGAGCGCATAGTGAACGCGCGTGCTTCTGCGCGCTGGCGGTGCCGGCACAAACATCGCACGAAGCACGTGCTTATCGGCGGCTTTGCTGTTATATTCTTTCAACGATGCGTCGGATTCGCGCCTTTCCGCTCGCCCTGTTTCTCGCGTTCGGGCTGCAACTTGCAGCGCGCGCGCAACGGGCCGAGCTTCCTTCGCCCGTCGGTTACGTCAACGATTTCGCTGGAGTCATCGACCAACCGACCAGAGAACGGCTTGAAACCATTCTGCGCAATCTCAAAGCGCGCGCCGACATCGAGTTCGCCGTGGTCACTGTGCGAACCACGGGCGGTGAAGACATCTTCGATTATTCGCTGCGACTGGCTCGCACTTGGGGCATCGGCTCGCCCGAAGGCGAGAAGAACGGCCTGTTGTTGCTGGTCGCCGTCGACGATCGAAAGTATTTCATCCAGGTGAGCCGTCATCTGGAGGGCGATCTGCCCGATGGCCTCGTCGGTGAGATCGGGCGTCGCATGCGCCCGTACTTCCGCCAAGAACGATACGGCGAAGGCATCATGGTGGCGGTGCAAGGCATCATCGCGACCTTGGCCGAAAAACACGGCTTCGACATCGAAGGCATCGACCGGAGCCAAGCCTACCGCGCGTCCGAGCAAAGAACGGAAGAGCGGCCTCTGTCGGCCGCTTCTCTTTGCGCCATCGCTTTTCTGATCCTCTTTCTGCTACTCATCGCTGGCGGGCCGCTCAGCGGTTGTCTGTCTTTGCTCTTCCTCGGACGCTCTCTCGGCGGCGGACGCCGTTCGACCGGCTGGACATGGGGCGGCGGCGGTTTCGGCGGCTTCGGCAGCGGCGGCGGATTTGGGGGCGGTGGTGGTTTCGGCGGCTTCGGCGGTGGCGGCGATTTCGGCGGCGGCGGAGCTGGCGGCAGTTGGTGACGGATCGAAGAGTTGGCACCAAAGCTCTTCAAACGATTTCCGATGATGGATCGATCATGAGCGCTCGTATCGACAACATCTTGCGCGGCTTCGTCGACGATTTGAGCGAAACGCACGGCGCTAATCTCGTCTCGGTGGTGCTGTACGGCTCTGCTGCCGTCGGCGACCACATCCCGCTTCAATCCGACTACAACATTCTGGTCGTGCTCCGTCGCATTGCGCCCGAAGATCTGCGTCTTGCGCAATCCGCGGTGCGCAACTGGCGACGGCTCGGCTTTTCGCTGCCTGTCTATTTCACGCTCGACGAGCTGCGTTCTGCGCTCGACGTTTTCCCCATCGAGTTCCACCACATGGAACGCGCGCGGCGCGTGCTCTACGGGAGCGATCCGTTCGAAGGCGTGACGATCTCGGACGAGAACTTGCGCCATCAAACCGAATACGAACTGCGAAGCAAACTCATTCAACTTCGCCGTCACTACGTGCCAGCAGCGAGTTCGGCCGAGCGTTTGTGTGACTTGATGGCCGAAAGCTTTTCGAGCGTGGCGGCGCTGCTGGCACCAGCGCTCATGTTGCGCGGCGAGAAGAATCCGCCTGTGACCAAACGCGAACTCATCCAGCTCGCTGCCGAGCGTTTCGCGCTGGACCGGGCGACTTTGGAGGCGTTGCTCGAACTGCGTACGCGCGCGCCGGGTGAACTCGATCTGGCCGCAGCAGAACGGCTGTTCGCCTCGTATCTAGCGCAACTCGAACGCCTGATCGCCACTGTCGATTCCTTGACGGAGACGACGGGCAGCGCTGGAACCTAGAACTGGACCAGCAAACCGACGGCGATCGAAGCGCAAACAAAGACCTTTCCGATTTCGCACTGGAAGATGAGGGGAGAAAGAAGATGAAGAAGAAACATTTCGCGCTGCTTGCGATAATCGCACTGATCGCGCTCGCCAATAGCGGCTGTGGTTACAACACCCTAGTCGAAAAACAACAGAACGTGCGGGCCAAGTGGGCCAACGTCGAAACCGCCTTGCAACGGCGCGCCGACTTGATCCCCAATCTGGTCGCCGCCGCGCAGATGGCCGGCATACAGGAGCAAGAGGTCTTCGGTCAGATCGCCCAAGCTCGGTCGCAGTTGCTCAACGCGACGCAGGGCGATCCGCAAAGCCGCACGCCCGAACAGCGCGAGCAGATCATCCAAGCGAACCAAAATCTCAGTTCCGCGCTCGGGCGGTTGCTCGTGCTCGTTGAAAACTACCCGACGCTGCGCTCCAACGAAAGCTTCCTGAAACTTCAAGACGAGATCGCCGGAACCGAGAACCGCATCGCTGTCGCACGACAGGACTACAACGCGGCAGTGCAGGATTACAACACGACGCGCAACCAATTCCCGATGGTGTTGGTCGCCAGTCTCTTCGGCTTCAAAGAAGAGCCTTACTTCCGCGCTGAAGAGGGGGCGCGCCAAACGCCGCGCATCGACCCGAACGCGCTGCGTCGCAACAACGCCAACAGCAACGCGCGGTGACACAGACGGCAGCAGACAAAAGCGCGCTCATCTGCGCGACGGAGACCATCTTGCGACCAAATGAGCGAGCAAGCGGCAGCGACCAGGGTGCGTTCGTCGCCGCTTGCGTCCGGTTTTTGGTCTTCTCACCGCGAAGCGAATCGCCATTGCGCGCGCGGCTGTTCTTGGCCTCTTGATCCCTGAGGTGAGCTTTGTTCTTCTCGCGAAACGAACCGCCGCGGCGCACGGCGCGCTGTCTTTCTCCGAACCGCACGAAATCCCGGGAGCGTGGGACGCTTTGCGTTCTTTCCACCGGGAAGACCAAAGTTCACGCGCGCGAGAGCGCGGCAAGGATCGCTTGGGCACAACCCTGTTCTCGAAGTCCGCGCATGTGAAGGCGCAGCCCAAGCCCACCGAAAGATGCGCGCGAGAAGCGGCGTGATCACAGCGTCGCCGATGAACGCAAGCTGGCTTTCGCTCTCAAAAGCCGCGCGCGCTGCACATCGCGCAGTGGTCGCAGGGTTTGCCGCCGGGTTCCAGATT
>CAKZOF010000625.1 GCA_937135995.1 uncultured Pyrinomonas sp. | reverse complement strand
TTCCGCATGGACCAGGACGTGCCGTTAGTGATACCGGAAGTCAATCACGAACATTTTGCCCTCATCGAAACACAACGCCGCGCGCGCGGCTTCGACGGCGGCATGATCGTCACCAACCCGAACTGTTCGACGATCATGCTCGCGCTGGCGCTCGCCCCGCTTCACCGCCGCTTCCGCGTCGAAGCCGCCATCGTCACCACGCTGCAAGCGCTTTCCGGAGCCGGTTACCCGGGCGTTCCGTCGCTCGATGTGTGTGACAACGTTCTGCCGTTCATCGACAAAGAAGAGGAGAAGATCGAAACCGAAACGCTGAAGATACTGGGCCGGTTGCACGAGTCGGCCATCGAGATGGCCGACATCAAAGTGAGCGCGCAGTGCCATCGCGTCAACGTCACGGATGGACACATGGCCGCCGTGCGCGTCAAACTCGCGCGCCCCGCGTCGCCCGAAGAAGTCAGCGAGACTCTCGCTTCGTGGCGCTCTCTGCCGCAGGAGATGGAACTGCACTCGGCGCCCGAACGCCCGATCATCGTTCGCCGCGAACCGGACCGGCCACAACCGCGCCTCGATCGCGATGCGGGCGCCGGAATGAGCGTCACCGTGGGCCGCATCAAGCCGGACGGCGTTCTGGATGTGCGTTTCGTCGCGCTCAGCCACAACACGATTCGCGGCGCTGCTGGAGCAGCCATCCTCAACGCCGAGATGCTGATCGCGCTCGGATACCTCACCTAAGGCGAACGATCGCCATGAAAACAGATGGCATCGATTATGCTTCGAGCTCAATGAAAGCCGCGCATCAACATCATCTCAACTCGAACTCACTCACCTTCGCTAAGAGATGCGTGTGTGAACAGTGCGCGGCTCTCAATGCAACTCTGCAAAATCTCTTAATCCACTCGCTAATGTGGACCGAATGCGCTAATCATCGAAGTGAAGTTCAACGAAAAGCACCCTATAATCTTTTCCTTCCTTGATCAATAGAAGATCGAACATAAGAGCTGTTTGTATGCGCACGATCTGCGTGCCTTTTGGATAGCCCCATGTTTCCCCGTCCGACTCGATGAAAGGATCGGAGACCGTCTGATGAAAGAGAAGCTGCAACAACTTTTTTCGATCCTCCATCGCTGCCGTTAGCTCCTTCTCGCGTCTTATGCGCATCATGTTGGTCGCTTTTTCTATGTTAGCGGTTACATCTCGTAACTCATCGACCACCTTGATTGGTCGTGGATTTTGATCCATCCCAAGAATGAAATCTTCGAGGATCGGATGCTGTCTGAAAAGATTGATCACCTCTTGCGGGAAAAGTTCACCCGGATCAAGATCACCCTCCAAGCTCTTCCCGTCCTCTAGCATCCTCAATGCGACTACCACCATGGTTTCGTAGAAGAAGTTATATGCAGCGACGTAAAAACGCCGCCAATCATCAATCGTGGCCTCGTCAAACAAAGCGGCGTCACACCAAATTCCCGGAAAAAGGAAAAACTCGTCTGATGAGCTTGTCCTCTCTTCTATCAGCTTCTTTTGTCGCGCAACGTACCTTTGAACGGAATCCTCGACGCAGAATTCTTCGATCAACAGGGCGAAATCACTCGTCTCTCCCAAGCGTGTGGCGAATCTCTTGGCTATGTCCTTCGCCGCAATCACTTCCGCGAGCGTCGGTGGGTCCTGCGCTCGGGTCGTTTTCGAGAAAGCGAGGGCATGAATCGAAGAGAGAGTTAAGATCAAAATCAACGCCACTATTTTTAACATGGGCAGTGTCCTCACATTTGCTCTCCTTTTGCCGCAAAGAATCACAAGTCTTGTGCCACCGATCTTTACTTGTCTGAATCCCCCTTTTCTTGGGATAAAACCTCGATCCACCGCGTTCGGCTGGCGCGAACGTGCAGCATTCGCCTGACAGAAGAGAGCAAAAATCCTCTCTCCGTTGGCGATCCAGTCCGAGTTCGCGTGCAAGGCGCGCAGCGCTATCTGAGTCGCTCGACGCATGACGTGGCACCTAAGCGCCCGCCGGAGATTTGACAGACAGAAGCGAAAGAGGCTATGCTTTGAGGCTGCCGTCGCCGGACGGAAAAAGATTCACAAGCTGACCGGCAGCTCTTGGGCCGGTCATCGCTTTGTTTGGCAGGTGCGTCCCCGTCGTCTAGTGGCCTAGGACACCGCTCTTTCAAGGCGGTAACACGGGTTCGATTCCCGTCGGGGACGCCAAACCTTTTCTGGCAGCGCTCATGTCCCGCCCGCAAGAAGATCTAAACGGCGGCCAACACAGCCGCGCGCACCGGACATCTCAATCGATCGCAAAGAGATTCAACATGCGACAGAAGAGGTCGAAAATGGCTGGAAGAAGGCTCGTCGCCTTTGGCGTATTGCTCTTGCTCTCGGCGTGCAGCGTGGCCACCGCGCAGTCGAACAACGATGTCGTTCTCGTTCTTCCCTTCGAGAACACTTCGAACTTGAAGGATTACAACTGGGTCGGCGAAAGTTTTGCCGATGCTCTCTCGGAGCTGTTGAGCGTTCCGGGGCTAACGGTGGTTTCGAGCGATGAACGCGAACTCGTCTATCAACGCCTGCGCCT
>CAKZOF010000624.1 GCA_937135995.1 uncultured Pyrinomonas sp. | reverse complement strand
CTTCCCGGCCACGCCCTATCTCGCCGAATGCACGGCCGAGGCGGCGCCGGACATGGCGCAGGACGCGGCGATCTCCGCGATCTTCCTGCCCGGCGGCGCGCCGCTGAAGCCGGGACACCGCGTCGTGCAGGGCGCCGCGGCGGAGGCGCTGCGGGCGATCGCGCGGGAGGGGCCGGGCGCGCTGCACGGCGGCTCCATCGGCGCGGCGGTCGCCTCCGACATCGCGCGGCGCGGCGGCATCCTCTCCGAAGGAATGGCGCAGCGCGGCGCCAAGGTCACCGGCATCGATCTCGACCGCAACGAGAAGGGGTGGACCGATTGGTACAGCGCACGGGAATTCCGCGACCAACGGACGGTCATCTTCCTCGAACATTTCGATGGTGACGCCGTCTTTCAGTACGCACTGCGCGTCATCACGCCCGGCGACTTCCGCGTCGCGCCAACGCGCGCCGAACTGATGTACTCGCCCGAAGTGCGCGGGCACGCGGGAAGCGCGCGCATGGCTTTTCTGGACCGGAGATGAGCGAAGGAGGTAGTCGAAGATCATGTTCAAAGAAGTGCTCGGAGCTTTCGGCAGGGCGGCGCGAAGCCTTTTCCGGTGGCCCACGTTTGCGTTGATCGCCGGCGTGAACGTGGCCGTGCTGCTCATGATTTCGGCCTTCATCGGAACGGGCGTAGCGACCGCTGGCGAAGTCGTCTGGTCGTTCGTTTCGTCGCTGGTCTTTCTCGCGCTCTTCTTCGGCTGGCAAGCGCTGAGCGCGCGCTATGTGTCGGATCGCGACCTGCGCGCGTTGACGCGCAACTCGCTTACGGCGACCGGCAAGATCGCGCTCGTCGCGGTCGCCTCGATCCTGCTCGCAGCGTTGATCGTCTACTCGTTGGGCGCGCTCGAAGCGCGCCTGTTCGCTCCGGCACCGAAAGGCGAAGCGATGGATGAGGCCATTGCACACGCAGCGGAATCGCCGGGCGACAAGGTTGCTTGGGCGCGCGTCTCGTTCGGCGCGGTGAAGTTCTTGCTCTTGGGAATCGCGCTGCCGCTCGTAACCGCGCGGCTCTGGAGCCTGATGGCACGTTGGAGCTTGCGCGACGCTCCGTGGCGGCGAGCGCTCGCCACCGCCTTTTCGCCAATGGCCGTGTTGACCTACTTGATCGGCTTTGTCGTTTTCGCCGTCTTGCCGCTGGCGCTGCTTTCGCTGCGCTTGCAAACGCGCGCTGTTTGGTTAGAAGTAAGCTTCTTCGGGCTTCGTCTGGCGCTGGCGGCAGCGCTCTTCTCGTTCGGTTGGACATTGACCTTGGGGGCGCTCACGGTTCTCTTTGAAAAAGAATCTGCACGCTCCGACGCGCCGCCGTCGACGGCGCAGCCGGAGCCGACGCTGAGCGAAGCACCGTCATGAAGGACGCGCCGGACCGCATGAAGACTGCGAAGACGAAGAGTGGCGCTGGTCGGTCGAAAAGCTCCATTGTCAGCACTGAGATCTTGTGAGCTTGTCGTTGAAAAGAGCGACGCGCGCGCGCAGACTGGCGTTGATCCTCGGCGCGTTGTTCGCGCTGTTCGCTGCGGCTTGTTCGCGTGCACCGGTCAGCGAAGATGACTTGGACCGGGCGTTGCAGCAGGTTGCTGAACGGGCCTTGGGCGAGCACGAGGGAACGGTGGTTGTGCTCGATGCGCGCAGTGGGCGCATTCGCGCCATCGTCAATGCGCGGCTCGCTGCTGAGCAAGCCTTTCCGCCAGGATCGGCGATCAAGCCGTTCACGGCGCTGGTCGCTTTGCGCAGCGGAACGATCGGCGTTGAAAGTCGCGCGACTTGCGACGTGCGTTACGCGCACCGCGGTTTCGAGTTGGTCTGCGCCCATCGCCGCTTCGACGTGCCGCTTTCGCTCACGGATGCGCTGGCCCATTCGTGCAACTGTTATTTCGCCAAGATGGCTGAACGGCTGAGCTTCGCACAATGGAGCCGGACGCTCCGGGAGTTCGGCTTCGGCCAAGTCACCGGTGCCAATCTCGGGGCCGAAAGCAGCGGGCGCATGGCGACGGGTGATTTCAATGCTCTCGATGCGTTGGGCGAAAGCGACCGCTTGCTCGTCACGCCGTTGCAGTTCGTTCGCGCATACATGGCTTTGGTCAACGGCGGAAAGCTCTTTCGCCCGCGAAAAGCCCCTGCCAGCAATTTCCTTCCGGATCAGACCGGCGAACTGTTCATTGCCGAGCGGGATCGCGCGGCGTTGATTCGCGGCATGCGCGCTTGTGTGTTGCGCGGCACGGCAGAAAAGGCGGGATTCGCCGAGCTACCGCATTTCATCTTCGGCAAGACGGGCACTTCTACAGCGAGCAATCGCTTTCGCACGCAAGGGTGGTTCGTCGGTTTCGTCGCCAGAGGCGACACTGGTGATGTTGCGCCCGAGGAGGTCGAGCTTGTTGTCCTCGTCTTCCTGAAGCGGGCACATGGCGTCGAAGCGGCGGCGGTGGCGCGCGCGATGGGGGCGTACAAGGTCGTGTTCCTCACCGACGTCGCCGGGTGGCTGCGCGACAAGGACGACCCCGCATCGCTCATCAGCGAGGCGGGCGCCGACG
>CAKZOF010000623.1 GCA_937135995.1 uncultured Pyrinomonas sp. | reverse complement strand
CATCCGCAAAGAGATCGTCGATGTCGGCGTGACGCCGTCGGAGTTGGCGCGGCGCGACCGCGAGCAGAACTTGCGCTTTAGGCCCGGCTTCGTCGAAGGGCGCGAAGAGCGCTTCGCCGGACGTTTGAACGGCGTGGTCGTCTCTTATGAATTCACCAACGGCGGGCGACCCATGGCTGGCATCATCTACTACCTGCAAGCGAACCCGCGCACGATCTACGTGCTCCATTTCACCGGCATACGCGAACGCTTGCAGCGCATACGCAACCAAACGGATGCCATCGCCCGCAGCTTTCAACCTCGCTGACGACGAGGACACGCGCCTTGCATGCGCTGCGCGATTCGACGCGGTGCATTCGCGCTTCATCGTGCGCGCTAGCGATGCGCTGCTCTCTCACAATCCGGACAGCGTAAAGCTGAAGGTCAAGTCCAACAGATCAAAGGTCGCACCGGCAATCACCGATCCTTTCACAATCTAGGCAATGTAAAGCTGAAGATCGAGCCGCGCCCCGGCTCCGATTCGAGCGCGACTTGCCCGCCATGTTGCTCGATCACTTCGCGCACGAAAGCGAGTCCCAGCCCGGTCGATTCCTCGTCCTTCTCCTGTCCATCGCGCGCGACGCGGTAAAACTTCTCCCACACGCGGTCCTGCTCTTCAGCCGGAATGCCGTAACCCTGATCTTCGACGATGACGCGCACGGCTTCGGCTTCGAGTGCTGTCGCCACCGTCACGGTGGTCCTTTCGGGGCTGTAACGAATGGCGTTGTCGACCAAGTTGGCGACCGCCTGCATGATCAATCCGCGATCGGCGGCCACAGGTGGAAGTTTGCCGTTGGTCCGCTCAATTAGACGGATACGTTTCTTTTTAGCCATTCGTTGAAAGTTGGCCACCGTTTCGCGCACCACTTCGTCGAGCCGCAGCGGAGCTTTGCGCACCTCTTGCCGGTCAGCGGCTTCGAGTCGCGTCATCGACAAAAAGGTATCGATCATGCGTGACAAGCGCTGCGATTCTTGGTGAACGATGGTGGCGTACTCGCGCGCTTCCGCCGACAACGACGCATCGAGCGCCAGAAGCTCGGCGAATCCGTTGATGCTGGTGATCGGTGTGCGCAGTTCGTGCGACATCAAAGAGACCATGTCGCTGCGCAGCTTCTCATACTCTTTGAGCCGTGTGACGTCGCGCACGGAAAAGAGAAGACCGACGGCCACGCTGCCGTTTCTGAGCAGCGAGAGACGAAGAAGCAGCGTGCGATCTTTCTCCGGATAGTAGACCTCGCGTTCGTATGTCTCGCCTGACTGGAGGACGCGCCGGACGGCGATGCTCGGTTCATCGAAGACACCAGCGCGAAAACGGTCGAGCAACGCAAATAGATCGAGCTGCGGCGGCTCTTCTTCGGTTAACCCGGCGATTTCGAGCATCGGACGGTTGATCATGGAGACCGTGCCGTCAAGGTGAGCGATGGCGCACCCATCGGTCAATTCGGCCAGCGCCGCGGCGGCAAAGCTCTGCTCGTCCAGCATCCCGATGAGCGCCGCGACACCTTCAAGCCTTTTGCTGGCCCGACGCGTCGAGACGAGCGCGGGCAGCGGACGACCGGCCAACGGCTCGCGTGCGCACGCGCGCTGAAAGCTGCGCGCGAGCTGCGCGGCCAGAACGTTGAGCAGCGGTTTGTCTTCTTCTTCCAACTCCTCGCCGAGCCGCAAAAGCAACGCGCCTGCCTTCTGTCCTTGATGGATCAACGGAAGCGCGACCACTCTTCGCTCCGCATCCCCGTCGAGCTGCATCGCTTCGACGGCGAGCGCGCGCTCACACAGAGCGACGCCTTGTCGCCACGTTTGCAGTGGCGGAGCATCCATCCCGTTGGTGGCGCGCCGACGAGCCGTTGGATGAAGCGCTCCGGCGGCGTCCAACTTGAAGATGATCGCTTCTTCGAGTTTGAACATCAGACCGAGAATGTGCAGTCCGGCGTCCACGCGCTCGTCGTCGGTCTTTCGGCTCTTTGCAGTGAAGGCGCGGTTCTCCACGGCGCGCGTCAGGCGCGCGTCGAGCGCCCATAGCCGCCGTAATTGCGCTGCCGTCGCGCCGGCCAGCGATGCCAACGCGCAGGGCGCAAAGGCAATGTCTAAAGCGAGCGTTGTGGAAAGCAGCAAGCTCAAGCCGCACAAAGCGACGAGCGCTCCGCCGACAAGCGCCAAGGCGCGTCTTCCGCCCATGCGCTCGACGGCAACCCCCCCTCCGACGCTGGCTGCCAAGATCAGCATAACGACGGTCCATGCAGGCGCCGTGACGCTTGCCGTTTCACCGGCGAGAAAGAGGGCTTGCAGCGGAGCGAGCAACCCTGCGCCCCACAGCGCAGCGACGAGCCCCCCTGAAGCCAGAGCCATGATCAAGGAGAAAGCGGTTGTTCTGACGGTGGATTCCATCTGAGACGCAAAAGAACGGCAGGAAAATCCAAAGGCTGGTGGCCGCCTAAAAACGGCGCCGTTGCGATTATACACTAGCTGACACTGTTTAACGCAAGTGAGAAGTTTTTAGGCTTCTTTCGTGTGTCCAGATGCCCGTAAACCCTATGTAGCCGATGCCTTGCAAATGCGAAGTTTTTAGGCTTCTTTTGTGTGTTCTGCAAGTTCTCTCCTTCAGTGTTTAACGCTTACGCCGACTGAACTTCATTTCTTGCTTCTCGTCACGTTGTGCAGAAGCAAGTCGTCGGCGCATGCCGTAAAACGGACTCCCGGCAAAAAAATCTCTCAACGCCGCGCCGCTTGAACGACTCAATAGTCGTTCGCGCGTGCATCTTATCCACCAGCCTCTTCATCTGCGCCTGCGCTGTCAGTCAAAGCATGATATGTAAAGCTGATGCATATTATGCAAGTCATCAGCGAAGCGGTGTGCGGTAAGACTTTCAGAGCCTTGCGAGCGCATCGAGCACTACGTTCTCTTCTTCCAGCGCGATCGTACGCAGATCCAGCAGGACGCGCCCATCGCCGATGCGTGCGATGATAGGCGGGTCGTTCAGGCGCAAGCGCTGTTCGAGCTCTGCGGCGGACCAGCGCTTATGCTGGAGCGCGATGAGCGCCGTCGGTAGGTGCGCGGTGGGGGCGGCCCCACCGCCGACGGCGGATTGTCCGGCGACGACCTCGACCTGCAACTCGGGGCGCACGATGCGTTCGGCCAAAGCGCGCGCGCGCTGTGCGAGCGTTTCGGGCGGCAAGGCGATCATGCGCAAGGTTGGGATCTCATCGAAGTGCGCGTCGCGCGCGTAAGCTTCGAGCGTCGCTTCGAGGGCGGCGAGCGTCAGTTTATCGACGCGCAGCGCGCGGTAGAGTGGATGTCTGCCGATGATCTCAATCAATTCGCGGCGTCCGACAACGATTCCAGCTTG
>CAKZOF010000622.1 GCA_937135995.1 uncultured Pyrinomonas sp. | reverse complement strand
GCCCGCAAAACAGCGCCGACGCGAACAGAGACGACGGTGCATCCAGTTTGCCGTTACCTGAAGTCGGAGCGCGTTCCGAACGAGTGGGAGAACGTCCGGTCGAGCTGCGCTGGACCACATACCGCGCGACGAGCGAGAGGTTGGAGTTCGCGCGTCTCTTCACCGCGGTCGGCACGGCTTATGCCGCGACGCGCTTTGCGTCACCCGACGATCGCCCCTTCTTCATCGAAACGGACGGTTTTTTAGGCGCGATCTGGTTGAACGGCGAGCGCATCTACGACGGGTTCAGCTTGCAGGTGCCGCGCGTTGTGCTGGCGCGCGCGCGGGCGGGCGAAAACCTTCTGCTCGTGCGTGCTACGGGCGTGCGCAACGATCCGTGGCGCACGGACGGCGGTTGGACGGCACATGTCCGCGTATGGCATGCGCGCGTCGCTGGGAACGGGCTCGTCGCCGGCGCGCTGCGGACGACCGGCCTCTTCTTCGCCGATGGCGACGGCGCGCGCGAACGTCTGCGGCTGGCCGTGGCGAACTTGACCAGCGGTTCGATCCGCGACATCAACATCGAAGCGCGTGATGGCGAACGCATGGCGCAGGCCTCGCTCGCCGATCTTGCGCCGGGCGAGTTGCGCGAAGTGGAGATCGCCATGCGCGTCGCCGCCAAAGAGTCGGCGAAAAGAAGCGCTGACGTCATCCTTCGAACGGGCCGCGACGAGATCGCGTGGCGAGCCTTCTGGACGCAACCCGCAGTGCCGCCCGATGGACGGATCTTCTACTTGGAAGGCTTTCACGTCGATCCCGTCTATCTTCACGATCAACGCGAGTACGCGCGCATCACGCTCTCGAACATGAATCAGTACCTGAATTCGATGCGCGCCGACAGTCGTTACGGAGTCTTCTTCTCCGAGATCGACTACGTGAAGCCATACGACGACACCCACCCGGAAGATCGCGCGCTGTTGCGCGAAAAGGTGCGGAGCGGACAGGTCGGCACGGGCGGTTCGTACAACCAGTTCAACGAACCGACCATCGGCGGCGAAGCGATCGTGCGCAACATCCTCTACGGACGCCTTTACCACGAGAACGTTTTGGGTGACCGCCCGCGCGCCTTGGCGTTGTGGGACGTCTTCGGGCACGTGCCGCAGATCTCGCAGATCGCGCGCAAGAGTGGATTTGACGGCATCGTCTGGTCCAAAAAGATTCAAGGTTTTCCGCCTTTCTTCTTCGACTACGCGCTCGACGGCTCGCGCCTTCTTCATCGCCGTCTCGACTACGCCTATTCGTTCTCCGGATTCGGCAGCGGCAAAAACTACAGCTTGGATGCTTTTCAGCAGATGACGCAGCGCAAGTTCGAAGAGGCGCGTTCTTTCGGCTCTTCGGTTGACTTGCGCATCAACGCGGCCGATTTCACCCCGCCGTGGACCAATCTAGCTGGCAACGTCGAGCGGCTCGAACGTTCGTTGCCGAAAGTGGAAGTCACAGGACAGGCGCAAACGCGCTTCTTCGACGCGCTCCGTGCCGAGATCGCGGCGGGCAAGGTGCGCGCGCCCGTCACGTCGCGCGACAAACTCTTCTTCCACGTCGGCGTCGCCGCTGCGCGCAGCGATCTGAAGGTCGCGCACCGTCATGCTGAGAACATGATACTTGCGGCGGAGCGATTCAGCGCCATCGCCTATGCGCGCGGCGCGAACTACCCCGACCTCGCTTTGGACAAAGCTTGGCGCCAGATCCTCTTCGGCAGCCACCATGATGCGGTCACGGGGACGCCGTCGGACAACGCCTTTCTCGATCTGGTCCACGGCTACCGCGAGGCTTACGAACTGGCGCGCGCGGCGCGCGATGACGCCTTGCGTTTCATCGCCGCGCAGATCGACACGCGCGCGCCCGAAAGCTTGCGCCGAGGCACCCTGATGCCGCTCGTCGTCTTCAACCCGCTAGCATGGGAGCGCACGGATCTGGTGCGCGCGCGCGTCCGGCTTCAAACGCCCGCACGTTCCTTCGTCGTCCGCGATCGCGATGGCGCAATCGTGCCCCATCGCCTCGTGCGCGCCGAGCGCGACGCAGCGGGCCGAACGCTTTCGGTTGAGGTCGCCTTCGTCGCGCGCGCGGTTCCCTCGCTCGGTTACAAGACCTTTTTCGTCGAGGCGAGCGACGACGCCGGAACCGATCTCGCCAGCAAGCGCGAAGAGAACGCCATCGAGAACGAGTTCTATCGCGTCGAAGTCGATCCGGCGCGCGGCGGGGCCGTTCGTCGCAGCTACGACAAGCGCGCGCGGCGCGACATCGTGCGCCTTGCGGATGGACATCTGGCGAACGAGATCGCCGTGCTCGAAGAAGATCTCTCGAAGAAGAACGTCATCTATCCGGCGTGGGAGTTCTGGACCACCGGCAAGAGAAGGTTTTCGACCGCACAGCCGGCGCGCGTCGCGGTGAGTCGAGAAGGACCGACGCAGCGCATCGTCGTCGAAGGAACGCTCCCGGCGATGCGCGGCTACCGGCAAGTGATCGAGCTGCACGATGGCGTCGAGCGCATAGACTTTCGCACCGAACTCATCGAGTACAGCGGCGCGAACGAGCTTTTCGTCATCAACTTTCCGCTCGCTTTGTCTGGCGGAGCGCTGATCACCGAAGAGCGTTTCGGCGTGGTCGCGCGCAACGGAAGTCGCGGCTTTCTCGATTTTCGCTCCAACACGGACAAGCTCGTGTCGGGCGCGCCCGTTTACGCGGTCTATAACTGGGCCGAATACGGGCAGACGCTGCGGCTCCTGTTCTCCGACCATAACGGCCAAGAGGTCGCCAGCGTCGCGTTGAAACCGACGGCGCTCGTGCGCCCATCGGGCGATGTTTACGACCAACTGACCGAACGCATCGTCGCCGCGCTGATTCGCCGCGGCATCAGCGTGACGCCTTTTGCCGACGACGGCGAACGTGCGCGGCGCGCTCGGTTGACGATCGAAGATTCGACCATGCCGCGCCGCGTCAACGACGATCTCGGTTACCATTCGTTTCGCATCCTGCTCGGTGGACCAGTCGAGAGCGAGCACGTGCGCCAAGCGCTCGCGCGGATCGACGACGCATCGCGCGCGCGCTTCGCGCGGGAGTTGGAGAATGCGGGGCGCGCTTTCCTCTTCTTCTACGACCGGATGCCGAATGGATGGCCGCCGATGCCGACGCTGATCGTCGCCGGGCGCGATGCGGAGAACGTCCGGCGCGCGGTGGAAGAGTTGCTCGCGCCGATCCTGCGAGGCGAAGAGTCGCTGCGCCTGCCAGCGGAAGCGCTGGCGGAACGAACGAACGCGCGCGTGCCAGATTACGGCGTCGCCGTCATCAACAACGGGACCATCGCCGCCAGCCTCGAACGCCCCGACACGCTGACGCTCTTTTTGACGCACACTGCGCCGTGGCCCGGTGTGAACCTGCCGTTCGACTTCACGCCGGAGCACAAAACGCACGTCTTTTCGTATGCGCTCTACCCGCACGAAGGCGACTGGCGGCGCGCGTTGGTCGTGCGCCGCGGGTACGAGTTCAACAACCCGCTCGTCGCCGTGCAGGCTGTCGAGCAGAGCGGACCATTGCCGCCAGAGCACAGTTTCATGCGTCTTTCGGCGGAGAACGTTGTGCTTTCGGCGTTGAAGTTGGCGGGCAATCCGCAGGCGAGCTTTCGCGCTGGCGAAGCCGAAGGCGAAAGGCCTTTTATCCTTCGGGTCTACGAAACGGAAGGGCGCGCGACCACGGTGGAAGCGACTTTCGATGCGGCAATCGGCAAAGTCGAGCGCGTCGATCTCGTCGAACGAAGAGCGACATCGAACGACGGCGTGCACAGGACTGGCGAACGGGCTTTCGCTTCCGCCATCGACGGTTTCGCCATCGAGACGTTCAAAGTCCCGGTGGCGCGCCGCGCTGCGACCGGAACGACGATCGGCGCAACGCGCGAACCGGTCCAGCCCGTGCCGGCCCGCTACTGGATGCACAACATGGGCGCCGCGCCCATCGGCAACGATCCCGTCAAGATCACAGTGCGCCCCGTCGAGCAGATGGGCCAGTTAACGAGCTTCGCCTACGACGACAAGTACAATCAAGGCGGCACGACCACTGCCGCCGTGCGCGTCTTCGTCGTCAATAACTTGCTCGATCGGCGCGCGCGCGGGCGAGTCGAAATCGAAGTGGCGCCTGATTGGCGCGCCGTGCCGTCTGCGTTCGACTACGACATCGAGCCGGGCGGGTGGATGGCGCGCGAGGTGGTCGTCTTGAGTTATCCGGTGAAGAAGGGATTGGAGTGGGCGCGCGCGTCCGGGTTGATCAAGGCGCGCACGGAGTTCGCCGGTCAAACCTACCAAGACGCGCTCGAAGTCGGACGGAGCTTTCGCCTCGAATGGCGCATCGAACGAACGGGCGAACGAGTGCGCGCCGTCGTCCGCAATCCGCACCGGCAGCGCCTGGAGGGGAGCATCGCGCTGATCTTGCCGCCGGAAGTCTGGCTCGACGACGATGGTCTGACGGCGCGCGAGCAAGGGTTCAGTGTCGATCCGGGCCAAACGGTGACGCTGGAGTTTCGCGCGCCGCAGCGCGGCGCATGGGCCATCGCGCGCCTCGCTTACAACGGGCACGTCGAATATCGGCGCGCGGACGCAGAGGACGGACGATGACGGCACTTCGGGGCGTGAAGGTCGAGGATGAAGTCGGCGGGATTTGCTAAGGACGAGACTCTCTTTGTGGTTGATCCCGTCGGCTGATGGCTTTTCGCGAGTGACAGCGGTTGAAGAGAAGAAGATGAAGA
>CAKZOF010000621.1 GCA_937135995.1 uncultured Pyrinomonas sp. | reverse complement strand
GACGGCGCCGCGCGCGATCTGCATGCGCCCGATCGTCGAGCACTTGTGCATCTTGCCGTGCGGTCGCAGTCGCACGCCCGCCGCGGCGCACAATGCCCGCATGGTGTCGAGGTTGCGCTCCAGCGCCTGCTGATCGACGACGAGCGCCACGACGAGGAGCGCGGGCGCGAGCCACCCGCCCGCGCGCACGAAGCCCGCGAGGTCGGAGAGCGGCCGCGGAGCGGGCTCCCGGAGCGCCGCCTCCAGCTCGGGCGGGAGCTCGGCGTCGGGCCCCTCCGCGCGCCGTCCCTTCACGCGCACGAGCACGGCGCCGCGCGTGACGTAGCTGCCGAGGTCGACGGCCACCGCCGCGACGCGCCCAGCGACGTTGGGAGCCACATCCGTCTGCTCGTCGGCGGCGAGCGACGCAGTCGCCTCGATGAAGCGCGGCAAGGCGCGCTGAATGGCCGCCGCCGTGGTCACTTCGACCGGCGTCGGCGAAGGCGCGGCGGCGCGGTTGTCGTTCTTCGACTCGGCTTGCGACCCGCGGCAACCGCTCAACCCGAACGCACCGAAAAGAAAAAGGAACGCAAGCGCCCAAAGGTGAATCTTCTCAACTCGCATTGATCATCCTCGTCTCAAACCAGCCAATCGCCGCTCGCAACTAAAGTGCGCCAATCAAGTCTTACGCCTCGATGTGTGCTGCTGTTTTCGATTCTTTGAAATTTCTTTCTTCGGGCGCACGCCTTTCTTGCGTGCCTTGCCCGATTTCGTCGGCTTCGCCGCCCCGGCAGCGATCCCCTCGAAGAGTACGGTCGCGTAGTCGTGCGCCGCTTGCTCCGTACTGATGCGAAACAAAGAGCGCTCCGGATCGAAGATCAGATCCACTAGAGAACGATGCATGATCATGCCGATGAAAGCGCTGCCGATCAGATGCGGATGGAGATCGGACCGAATCACGCCGGCGCGCTGCCGCTCCTGCACGTGCGCGCGCATGAGGTTGGCCATCGGCAGCACCTGCTGCTCCCAGAAGAGCCGGAAGAATTCGCGCCCTTCCAGCGCTGAGTAGAGCAACAGGCGCAGGAATTCGACATCCTGCTCGTGACATTCGAGGAAGTGGCGCGCCAAGTCGACGAAGAAGCGCCGTTCGTCGGCGTCATCCTCGATCGACGCGGCAAAAGCGACCATGCCGAGCCTAGCGTCGAACTGCCCGCAGGCTTGCGCCGGTCCAGAAGAGCAGGCTTTGGCGTCGATGATCGCTCGGTAGAGATCCTCTTTGGTGGCGAAGTGGCGGAAGATCATCGCCTCGGAGACGCCCGCTGCCTGCGCGATTTCGCGCGTCGTCGTGCCGCGAAAACCGCGCTCGGCAAAGAGTCGCGTCGCGACGCGCACGATCTGTGCCCGCCGTTCTTCGCCGGACATGCGCGCTGCGGCGCGGGTCGGCGCTTTCGGTTCGGTCTGCATCGGGGCTTCCTTTCCGGTCCCTTCTCAAAAGTAAGTGCTTACTTACCAGCATCCACCGTCTTTGTCAAGCGCGCCGCTTCCTTCCCGACGAAGCGACGACGAACGATCGCCCCTGGCCAGCACGGTGCGCCATCACTCGGCGCGGCTCGTCGTCCCCGCTCCGATCCAGACCGTCTTGATGTTGACGAACTCGCGGATGCCGAAGACGCTCAACTCGCGCCCGTAACCGGAACGTTTGATGCCGCCGAACGGCAGGCGCGGGTCGGAGGCGACCATGCCATTGATGAAGACCAGCCCAGCTTCGAGTTCTTCGACAAAACGGTCGCGCTCCCTCGCGTCGCGCGTCCACACGCTGCTCCCCAACCCGAAATCCGTCTCGTTGGCGAGACGGATCGCCTCGTCCACGTCGCGCGCGCGAAAGAGCATGGCGACGGGGCCGAAGACCTCTTCGCGCCGGGCGGGCGCCTCTTCGGGAATGTCGGCGAGCACCGTCGGCGCGTAGAAGAAGCCCGGACCGTCGAGCCGCTGTCCGCCCGTGAGCAGCCGCGCGCCAGCGGCGACGGCCTTTTCGACCTGCGCAGCCACCGTCTCGAGTTGATCGCGCGTAGCGAGCGGGCCGATCTCCGTCTCCGGGTCCAGCGGATCGCCCACCTTCAAACGCTCCATCGCCGCGACGAACCGCTGCTCAAACTCGGTGTAGATCTCTTGGTGAACGATGAAGCGTTTCGCCGCGATGCACGATTGGCCGTTGTTGATGGTGCGGGCGCGCACAGCCGTCTTCACCGCCTCGTTCAAATCGGCGCTCGGC
>CAKZOF010000620.1 GCA_937135995.1 uncultured Pyrinomonas sp. | reverse complement strand
CAGAGACTTGAGGGATTTTCTCGATGGGCTGTCAAAACCCCTGGAGTGTGGATAAACGTCTATAGAAGGGGGAACTATGCTCTGGGGCGCACACGAGGCAAGTGGAGCGTCCACCGAAAACCCGACTCCGAAGCCCCTAACCTTCGGGTGGGGCTTTCAACACCCTTTTCGCGGCGAGTGACCAGGGTGCCGCGCGAGCCTTAGCCAAAGCAGCGCTAAGGGCAGCATTGGAAGAGATGCTGGCGATATCTCGATGACTGGTGTTCGATTCGCTTCGTTTGTTTGACGCCGAAACGAAAAACATCGCGGAGGAGCTGCTTCACACCGACCACGAAAAGCGCGTCGGCTTGTCGCGACGCAGCTTGAACTGTTGAGGAGGAAACCATGCGTTCGAGGCAAACTCTGTTGCTTCTGCTCGGCGTCGCGCTGGCGATCGCCGCCTTTGCCTCGCGGGCACCGGCCCAAGCTGTCTATGGCAACATCATCGGCACGGTAACAGACCCGCAGGGGGCGGCCATCGTTGGAGCGACCGTGACCGTCTCGGATCCGGCGAAGAACATCTCGCGAACCACACAGACCAACGAATCGGGCAATTACACGGTGACCAACCTCGTGCCCGGGCGCTACCAAGTTCGGGTCGAGCAGCGCGGCTACAAAGTCGCCGCACAAGAGGTCGAAGTCAAAGCGGACGTTACGGCTCGCGTTGACTTCTCCTTGCAGGTGGGCGAAGTAACCGAACAAGTCACCGTCACCGAAGAGACGCAGGAAATCTCGCTCAAGACGGATCGCGCTGACGTGGCGACCTCTTTCAGTCAGCGTCAGCTCCAAGAGCTTCCGATATTTGACCGCAACTTCACCAACTTCACGCTGCTTACGCCGGGAACGCAAAAACTCGGGTGGCAGCACGCTGCAAGCGAGAACCCGCAAGGCTCGATTCAGATCATGGTCAACGGGCAACACTTCAGCGGGACCGCTTTTCAACTCGATGGCACGGACAACCGCGATCCCATCCTCGGGATCATCGTCATCAATCCAACGCTCGAGTCGGCGACCGAAGCCAAGATCACCACGCAGAACTACGATGCCGAGTTCGGACTGGCGACGGCGGGCGTGGTGACGGCACAGACGCGCTCCGGCTCAAACGAACCGCATGGAAGCGCCTTCATCTTCCGGCGCAACGATCTGTTTCAAGCGCGCGACCCGTTTTCGCAAAGCGTCCCCGATGCCGTCACCGGCAGGTTGCTTCCCGAAAGCCTCTGGTCGCAGTTCGGCGGATCTTTTGGCTGGCGCTTGAAGAAGGACAAGAACTTCATCTTCGGCGACTACCAAGGAACGCGCAGCAAAGAGGGCGCCTCGGTGTTGACCACCGTGCCGACGGCGCGGGCGCGCACAGGCGATCTCAGCGAATACGGGCGCACGATCTACGATCCGCTGACGGGCAATCCCGATGGATCGGGGAGGCAGATCATCAGTTGCAACGGCGTGCAGAACGTCATCTGTCCGGAGCGCATCAACCCCATCTCGAAGAAGATCCTATCGTTGCTGCCGCTTCCCAACCAACCGGGCGAGTTCAACAACTATTTTGCTTCCGGCTCACAGGTCTTCGACCGTCACACCATCGACAGCAAAGTCAACTGGAACATCACCGAGAGCTTCAACATGTTCGGCCGTTTCAGCATGCTCGACTTTCAAGTCGATAACCCGGTCGCCTTCGGACCGGAGATCGAAGGGCCGCGCATCGACGGGCGTGCCAACGCCGGAGCTGGGTTCGGAAGAACCTATGTCTTCTCGCTCGGCGGGGCCTACACGTTCACCCCCAACTTCGTCATCGACGGCGTTTTCGGCTTCGTCCGCATGAACACCAACAACGAGTATCCGAGCATCGGCAAGAACTACGGCCTCGATCTGCTCGGCATCCCCGGCACCAATGGAAGCGAGAAGTTCGAGAGCGGCTTTCCGCGATTCAGCATCTCGGGTTACTCGGTCATCGGCGTCGAGGAGAATTACATGCCCTACTTCCGCAGCGATGATCAGTATCAGTACGTGGTCAACTTCAACTACCTGCACGGCAACCACAGCATACGCTGGGGCGCGGACATCTACCAGCAGAATATGAACCACGTGCAACCGGAGTTCATCGTCGGAACGAGCTACGGATCGCGCGGCGGATTCGATTTCGGCGGCGGGCCGACGGCGCTGCGGGGGGGACCGAATCCCAACGCTTACAACTCTCTGGCCAGTTTCTTGCTGGGATTGACGACGCAATTCGGCAAGCTTGAACTGAACGAGTTTCCGATCACGACGCGCGCCACGCTCTACAGCTTCTACGTCCGCGATCAGTGGAAGGTAACGCCGCGTTTAACGCTCTCGTTCGGCACGCGCTGGGAGTACTTCCCCATTCCTGTCCGGAAGGACCGTGGACTGGAGCGGTACAATCTGGCAACCAACAAGATGCACGTTTGCGGCGTCGGACTGGTACCCAAAGACTGCGGAGTCAGTGTCAGCAAGTCGCTGTTTGCCCCGCGAGTCGGTCTGGCGATCCGCGCCACGGAAAGCTTCGTCATCCGGGCCGGCTACGGAATCACCAACGATCCGTGGAACATCGCGCGGCCAATGCGGGTCAACCATCCCCTGCTGATGTCTCTGTCGATCAGCGGCCCGGACGCCTTCACGCCTTCCAGTCGCCTGCGGGAGGGCATTCCTTCAGTCTCTCAGCCGGATGTGGGTAACGGGATCATCGACATCCCGGGCACCGTAGACGCCAACACGTTGACGGATAGCTTCAAGCGTGGCTACATCCAGTCCTGGAATTTCACTCTGCAGAAGAAGCTCGGCCAGTTCCTGGCCCAGGCGGGCTATGTGGCCACGCGGCAGAATAACATTCTGGGCTTCTACGAGCAGAATTACGGTTTGCCGGGCGGAGGACTAGCCAGTCAGCCTTACTTCCAGCGCTTCGGCCGGCAGGCCGCCACCCGCATCGTTGGGCCGGTCGGCAACAGCCATTACGACTCGCTCCAAGTGACCCTCGAGCGGCCCTTCTCGGCCGGTTACCAGCTTTACATCGCCTACACGTGGTCGAAATGCACCTCGATCGCCGGGGTCGGCAACAGCGGCGATGAGCCCGCGATTAAGATCCCGGAGTACTTCCACCTGAACCGCTCGCTGTGCGGGATCGATCAGCCGCATAACTTCCAGGCCGCCACAATCTACGAACTTCCCTTTGGTCGCGGCAAGCGATGGGCCACCAGCGGGCCGGCGGCCGCGGTTGCGGGCGGCTGGCAGGTCAACCTGCTCCTCAGCTCGTACTCGGGCAACCCGTTCACCGTAACTGCCTCGGGGGTGTCCCTCAACGCTCCCCGAAACAGTCAGCGCGCCGATCTGATCGGCTCCGGCCCGGTCAAGAAGCTCGGCGGTGTGGGGGCCGGCATGGCTTTCTACGACTGGACGCGCTTTGCCTCCGTGACGGAGCCGCGCTTCGGCACTGCCGGCTTCAACATCCTCCGCGGACCGGGTCTGGTCAACCTCGACCTGGGCATCTTCCGGCGTTTCGACCTGAGCGAGCGGTGGAAGCTGGAGTTCCGTGCCGAAGCCTTCAACGCGACCAACACGCCGCACTTCGCCAACCCGAGCACCAACATCTCGAACCTCCGGCTCAACCCCGACGGCACCTTCCGCAGCGGAGTG
>CAKZOF010000619.1 GCA_937135995.1 uncultured Pyrinomonas sp. | reverse complement strand
AAATGCGCTTCTTCGGCACGAGCAGCGATTTTTCTGGCTCCGCGCCGGGAGTAAGCTCATCGCGCGTCAAGTAGGTTTGGTACCGCCGCGCAGGCGATGTCGGTGTCAGCTTCTTGATTCCCATAATTCATCCGGCCGGGGTCGGCTCGAATTCGGTCCGGCCCCGCGAACCGCTCCCTTTGGGATTCCGTCTCGCTCTTCGGACGGCTTTCGCGCCGCTAGATCTCCTCGCCGTACTCGATCGGCTTTTCGCCCGCTTTCAGCGTCACATAGGCTTTCTTCCACGCAGGACGCCGTCCCTCGGTGCGATAACGCCGCACAATCTTACCTTGATAGGTGACCGTGCGCACCCGATCGACTTTGACGTTGAAGATGCGTTCGACCGCCTCTTTGATCTCCGGCTTGGTCGCGCGCCGGTCGACGCGAAACGTCAACAGTTGCCGCCCGTCGCGCGTCGCTTCCTTGGCGATCAACGCTTTTTCGGTGATCACCGGCGCTTTGATGATGTCCCAGATGGTCCGCATCTTCAGGCTGCCTCCTTCTGCTCGCCGTCGGCGCTCTCGGACGCCGGATCGAGTCGTCGCGCTAGCTCTTCGACGGCCGCGCGCGAGATGAGGAGCTTTTCGTGATAGAGCACGTCGTAGATGTTCACCTCGGCGCTTTCGACCAGCTTGACGCGCTCGACGTTGCGCGCGGCCAAGACCAAATTCCGATTCTCTGCCGAGTCAACCACCAGCGTCTTGCTCGCGTCGAGGCCGAGCGCCGCGATGGCACGGACGAACTCTTTCGTCTTGGGCTGGTCCAGCGAGAAGCCGTCGACGACGATCAAGTTGCCCTCGCGCAAGCGCTCCGACAGGGCCGAACGCAAAGCGCCGCGCCGCATCTTCTTCGGCAACGTGTATGACCAATCGCGCGGTTGCGGCCCGTGAACGTTGCCGCCACCTTTCCACAACGGCGAGCGAATTGAACCGACGCGCGCCCGTCCTGTGCCCTTTTGCCGCCAGAGCTTACGCCCCGATCCCGAGACGTTGCCGCGCGTTTTGGTCGCCACGGTTCCCGCGCGCTGGTTGGCGAGGAAGTTGCGTACGGCGGCGTAGATGAGCGCTTCGTTCAATTCCACGCCGAAGACCGCGTCGGGGAGCTCGATCTCGCCGACCTCTTCGTTCTTCAGATTGCGCACCTTGACGGTTGGCATGACTTGACCTCACTGAAGCGACGGCGCATGAGCGGTCGAAACTCCGCCCCGCCCACCATCGCTCACCTGCTCTTGGTTGATTTCTTGATGATCACCACGCTGCCCGGGGCACCCGGCACCGCGCCGCGCACCATGAGCAAGTTGCGCTCGGCGTCGACACGTACCACGGTCAATCCCTTGACCGTCACGCGCTGGTCGCCCATGTGGCCGGCGGCGCGCGTTCCTTTGATCACGCGTGACGGAAAGGCCGAAGCGCCAATGGACCCCGGTGCCCGCACGTTCATCGAACCGTGCGACTCGGGGCCGCGATTGAAGCCGTGACGCTTGACCGTGCCCGCAAAACCGCGCCCTTTGCTCCGTCCGGTGACGTCGACGATCTCGCCATCTTTGAACTGATCGACCGAAACCTTGTCGCCCACCTTGATGTCATCGGGCGAGTGCTCCAAGCGAATCTCCTTGAGCACGCGCGTCGGCGGCACGCCGCCACCGGTCTTCTCGAAGTGGCCGCGCATCGGCTTGTTGACGCGCTTCAGTTTGACGGGACGATCTTCAACCAAGCCGAGTTGCACGGCGTTGTATCCGTCCGGCCCAGCCGCGCTCTTCTTCTGCACGACGATGCACGGCCCAGCCTTGATGACGGTGACGGGCGTCACCGTACCGTCGGGCGCGAAGATCTGCGTCATTCCAACTTTCTTGCCGATGATGCCGTTTATCATCTTGAGCCTCGGTAATCGCGCGCCGGCGAGCAAGTGACAGTGGTCGAGCCGCTCACCGCGCGTTCTTTATCTCTCCCGGCCAAACGCTTTGATCTCCACATCGACGCCCGCCGGAAGATCGAGCTTCATCAGGGCATCGACCGTTTGCGGCGTCGGGTCGAGGATGTCCATCAGCCTTTTGTGCGTGCGAATCTCGAACTGCTCGCGTGACTTTTTGTCCACGTGCGGCGACCGCAGAACCGTGTAGCGATTCTTCACGGTCGGAAGCGGAATCGGGCCGGCAACGCGCGCGCCAGTCCGCTTCGCCGTTTCGACGATCTCCGACGCTGATTGGTCCAGCAAACGGTGGTCGTAAGCTTTGAGCCTGATCCTGATCTTCTCGTTCAGCATGATCCCTCGCCGTCAAACTTTTCGAAAGACGACTATTCCAGTATTTCGGTGACGGTGCCAGCACCAACCGTCCGCCCGCCTTCCCGAATCGCAAACCGCAAACCCTTCTCCAACGCGATCGGCGTGATCAACTCCACCTCCAAGTTCACGTTGTCGCCGGGCATCACCATCTCCACTCCCTCCGGCAACTTCGCGACACCCGTCACGTCCGTCGTCCGAAAGTAGAACTGTGGCCGATACCCACTGAAAAACGGCGTGTGCCGCCCACCCTCCTCCTTCGTCAATATGTACGTCTCGGCCCGAAACCGCGTGTGCGGCGTGATCGTCCCAGGCTTGGCAATCACCTGCCCCCGCTCGACGTCCCGCCGCTCTACACCCCGCAACAACAACCCGACGTTGTCGCCTGCCACCCCCTCGTCCAACAACTTGCGAAACATCTCGATCCCGGTCACCACCGTCTGCCGCGTCGGCCGCAATCCCACGATCTCCACCGGCTCGTTCAACCGTATCCGCCCGCGCTCGATCCGCCCGGTCGCCACCGTCCCGCGCCCCTGTATCGTAAAGATGTCCTCGATCGGCATCAAAAACGGCTTGTCTACCTCCCGCTCCGGCGTCGGTATGTAGTTATCCACCGCCTCCATCAACTCCAACACCGTCTGCTCCCACCGCTCCTCGCCGTTCAACGCACCCAACGCCGACCCACGAATCACCGGTACCTCGTCGCCAGGAAACTCGTACTGGCTCAGCAACTCGCGCACCTCCAACTCCACCAAGTCCAGCAACTCCGGGTCGTCCACCGCATCCACCTTGTTCATAAACACCACCATCGCCGGCACCCCTACCTGCCGCGCCAACAATATGTGCTCGCGCGTCTGCGGCATCGGCCCGTCCGTCGCCGCCACCACAAGGATCGCCCCGTCCATCTGCGCCGCCCCGGTGATCATGTTCTTCACATAATCCGCATGCCCAGGACAATCCACGTGCGCATAGTGCCGCTTCTCGGTCTCGTACTCCACGTGCGCCGTCGCAATCGTGATCCCTCGCTGCCGCTCCTCGGGCGCGTTGTCGATCGTGTCGAACGATCGAAACTGCACGCGCGGATTACGCTTCGACAACACGCGCGTGATCGCCGCCGTCAACGTCGTCTTGCCGTGATCGACGTGCCCGATCGTCCCAATGTTGACGTGTGGCTTGCTCCGGTCAAACCGCTCTTTGCTCATCTCGTCTTCTCTCCGTCCAAAATAATTGCTCAGGGATCTTCTTGTTTCGCTGATGGATGTCGGTTCCGGCGACTTCTGGAGCCCGCGACGGGGATTGAACCCGTGACCTCATCCTTACCAAGGATGCGCTCTACCCCTGAGCTACGCGGGCCCACGCCAGCGGCGACTTCGAAAGATTTCAATGGAGCGGGCGACGAGACTCGAACTCGCGACCCTCAGCTTGGAAGGCTGATGCTCTACCAACTGAGCTACGCCCGCTCATCTGGTGCAGGGGGCAGGATTCGAACCTGCGTAGGGCAGTGAAGCCCGCCGGGTTTACAGCCCGGTGCCATTAACCACTCGACCACCCCTGCGCCGAAAAATTGTCAAACGTTGGAGCCGGTGAAGGGACTCGAACCCCCGACCCGCTGATTACAAATCAGCTGCTCTACCAACTGAGCTACACCGGCTCGACGCGGGAAACATCATCTGCTCAAGCCCCTTCCGACAAACTTCAAATATTAACAACGCTTTTTCGGAAACGCAAGCGCTCGCACGTCGCCGCCCGTGCCACCCATCATGCTTCGCAGGTGAACCGTCACCCACTCCGGTGAGTCCGATGACCCGAAAAGCAGCGAGGAAGACCAACCGTTGGTCTCCCTCGCTGTCGTGGCAAGGCCTGTTTTCCACACCTTGGGCTAGCGTCTTATAGAACTACGGAGCGCTTTTGGCAACACAGCGGCCACGGCACGCTTCCGCACGCTTGACGACGCGCGCCATGGTGCCAATCGAATCGCGCGGCGATCCTTACGTTTCCGCACGCTCGACGACGTGAGGAACCGCCAAACAAGCCTTGGAATAAGGCAAGGCCACGTCTCCTCGCGTTCGACGACGCGAGGTTCATCTGTCGGCGCCGACGCGACTCGTAGCCGACCATGGCCGACGCGGTTTGTGCCTTTCAGCCCGCTAGATCACTTAGCTCAGGCACTCGTTCAATGGGCAGCGCCCCATAGTCCAAACGCGCGAGCCGTTCGCACAAGCGCGCAAGGTAATCGAGGTTTTGTTCCTCTTCCTCCTGGTGGGGATTGCGGTAACCGGCCGCGATGTTCACGCATTCCGGCACGTGGCGTCGCAGTTCGAACGTATCAGTGTAAGCCCCTTTGTTGCTCGGCTCGTGCCCCATGTCCAACCCGCGGGCCAGCGCTTCGGCGAAAACGTCGCTTGCGCAAATTTTACCACTTTGGTGCGTGATGATCTCTGTTTCGTTGCGCCTGTCGACTTGAATGGCGAATCTCAGCCCTTGCAATGCTTTGCCGTGCTTTCCGACCCACCGGGAGGAACCCTGCCTTCCTTTCTCCTCACCGGAGAAGAGCAAGTAGAGCGCTGGGAGTTTGGCGACATGGGCCAAATATAAGACGATGGCAACGCCAGCGCGATCGTCCGCGCCGAGAATCGTTCCTCCGTCCGTGCGGGCCGTCGCCCCATCGATCAAGAGGTTGATCGGCTCCGGCTCATCGCCAACGGTATCAAGGTGCGCGCAGAAAATCCCGCTCGGCTCGCCGTTTCTCAGATCGAGGACATAGTTGATCGTTTGCGAATCGGCGACATCACGCTTCCAACCGAGATCGTCGAGCATGCGTCCGTAATAGTCATCTTCGTAACCGTAGGGCACGGTCCACTGGCATAGGTGCTTGAACAGTTCGACGACATCGCCGAGAACCTCCTTGCTTGGGGTTGTCAGCGGAGTTATCAGTGAAGAATTTTGTTTCATGGATTATTCATCCTCCTTTCCTTATTTCTTTCTTTTTGTTTTTGCCAGTCGAGGCTGCGTGTTAGCACGACGGTGGAACTCTACACATCGGCGCAGGATGTTCGAGATTAAGCCGACGGTCTTGCGCACCGAGCGCCTAATCTCCACGTCCGCGCAGAGCGTTCTTGCGCCGCTTTGCCAATACGCTTCGTTCGCTCTTTGATTCAGAGCACAAAGAGACTGGTGCTGCGGATCGAACGCGGTTCGATCGGAGGCGAGACGCTGGCGGATGCGCTACGCCATCGCTTTCGGCTGGCGCGGCGTGTTTTTGCTCTCGCTAGCGCCTTCGATCTTTAACTTTGGTCGTCCGTGTGGACGGCTGCTTCGCTCAGCGAGAGTTCTATTATGTCCTCCGAGCCGGTGGATGCAGCGGTCCGTTCGAGCTTTGGCAGCTCCGACGGCCGACCAGTTGTTTGATTTGCTGTGAGGCTTGCCGTTTCACAAATGAAGCCTTATCCATTGCAGCGTCGGCAACTTGTAACTTCCTGCAAGCTTGCTTGCATTATACGCCGCTAGCGACTCGAAGTCAAGCTTTTTCTTTTTGCGCGCTGGTCCAGTGATTGGGCCAGTTCTGGCGCTGCCAGAACTCGGCGAGCGCCGCTCCCGCTTCAAAGTTCGAAAGAAAGCCATTGACGCTTCTGCCGCGAAAAGCTAGGATGTTCACCGGTGGCGCAAGGCCACTGCCCCCTCGACCTCACATCTCGTTCGACCGTCGTGAATCGACGTAACCGCGAAAGACTTCTCCAAGGAGCCTGAAGACAGTGAAGATCAAAGCTTTGATTAGTGTTCATCTCGCCATCGCCGCGCTCGGTCTAGCTTGTTCGGGGGCGCGCGCGCAAACTCCAGGGCAACCATCCGCTCCGCCGAAGGCCAAAGAGACGGAGCTTTATTGCGCCGGGTTCATCGAGTATGCGCCGGCACCTTATCGCCTCGAGATTGTCGGCGGCGAAGAGGAACAGGAGCGACGCGTTTACGCGCAGGGAGATTTCGTCTACATCAACGCGGGCGCGAACCGCGGCATTCGCGTCGGG
>CAKZOF010000618.1 GCA_937135995.1 uncultured Pyrinomonas sp. | reverse complement strand
AAGCTCAGCATCTTCGGCACAGTGATCGGATTATCAAGCCGCTGCTTTTCGACATCCGGTTGCCCGATGATGACGATGGGCGCGCCTGCTTCCGTGCGAAACAACCCTTCCATCGCCGCCAGCGTCGCCGGTTGATGGCGCGCCACCATCCGCCCTTGCGCGTCGCCGAGCGGATAAAGCTGCAACATGGAGCAGACGAGCGCCGTTACCACACCTGCTTTCAGAAACAGGCGCCCATACTCCTCTTGCTTGCGCGCAAGCAGATAGAAAGCTCCCACCGCCGCCATGACGAAAGCGGCGGTGATCACCGCGCCGTTCATATTATGAAGATATTGCCAGATCGCCCATGGGTTCGTAAGCAGCGCCGAGAAACTCGTCAACCGCGCCACGCCGTCTGGACCGATCTCGTATCCGACCGGATGCTGCATCCACGCGTTCGTGACGATGATGAAATAACCGGACAACCACGAACCGAGAAAGACCATGAAGGCCGCGACCCAGTGCCAGCGCGGGCCGAGACGCCGCTCGCCGAAAAGGAAGAGGCCGAGAAAAGAGGATTCAAGGAAGAAGGCGAAGACGCCCTCCATGGCGAGCGTTGTGGCGATCACGCCGCCAGAGTAGTGGGCGAATTTGGCCCAGTTTGTCCCGAACTGAAACTCCATCGGGATGCCGGTGATCACGCCGAACAGAAAGTTGATGGCGAAGATGCGCATCCAGAACCGAGCGGCGTGATTGTATCGCTCATCGCCGCGCCACAGGGCGAGCGATTTGAAGATGACGATCAGCGGCGCCAGCCCCATCGTCAACTGGGGAAAGAGATAGTGGTAGGTGACGGTGAAAGCGAAATGCAAACGGTGAATCACTTCTGCGTCCAACTCTCACGCCCTCCTTCTCGCCGAACTTTCAGCTCGCTGAAAATGCGGCGCACCTTCAGGGAGACGTCCAAGTATTTCATAATTCCGAACGCTTAACTACTCCATCGGAAGCGTTCTCCCTCGAAGAGCGAGGCCGAATCGCCTCACAGCTCGGCACGATTAGCCCGCACAAAAGAGCAAAGAACATGCCACTCCAAGAAACTGGATTTTGCCCCAATTGCGAGGCGCTAGATTGATTATGCGCGAATTCACGCATCGCTGATGGGTGATTTTGCGCTCCCCGACTCGCTCACCGCCAACTCAGTCCATACCATACCGATCATCTCTCAGTTCGCCCGTCTTCGATACTCGTTCGCCGAACACCGCGCAAACTCGGTCCATCAATTGCGATCATCTCGCAGAGTTTTTAGCGGACCGGGCATGGCTGGCATCGTGTAGATCGAGCGGCTCATCCGTGGCGATCATCTCTCGTAGTCTTTTGAGAATTCGGTGCTTAAAAACATAAACAGACTCAATCTTCAGATTCAACCTGCAGGCAACGGCTTCAATCTCTAGCTCTTCTTCAAACAGAAGCTCGAACAACATCCTCTCTCGCGGTCCGAGCCGACAAGCCGCCCGGCGGATCTCTTCTTCGAAAACCTCACGCTCGTAGTTTTGGAGAAAGACCGCCCTCAAGTCGGCGGTGATCGGAACACTCTCGCGCGCCCCGCGCGATCGACAAGATAGTTCTTCGTGGTTTTATGGATGAACGCTCTCAGCTTGGCTTCCGCTTCGCCACGCAGCTTGCCATTGGCGAGTCGCAAAAAGTTCCCGCTGCTGATGAGTCGCAACAAGATGTCGTAGCAGATGTCGTGCAACTCGTCGGCGCTCGCCCTTCTCTCATAAAAGCGCGGGTAATGGCGCTTGGCCGCACGTTCGATCTCTTGCAGCGTTGATTGCCAGATGGACTGATCAAGATCCATTGTCGACAAAGACGCGCAAGAATCAACCACCTGCCTCTTCCGCCCCATCGCGAACCCCGCGGGCTCACGGCCACTCGCCGTGCGAAGCTTTGCTCCTTGCCTGTCTCCGGGGCTAATA
>CAKZOF010000617.1 GCA_937135995.1 uncultured Pyrinomonas sp. | reverse complement strand
CGCTACGGCAAAGCGTCGGCGGCACGAGGGTTGCGCGCGTAAGTTTCGAGCGAAGCCTTTGAAGATCCCGAAGAAAAGCCCGCTGCCGCCGACCGAGCAGCGGGCTTTTGATCTATTCGCGCGCTTTGCTTGAACGGAAAATCGGGACGCCGAGCAGTGCGTACCGATCAGCAGTGGACGAAGAGGATGATCGAACTTTTATCGCAAATCCCGACGCAAACGTGGAGAAGATGATCGAACCTTTATCGAAGATTCCCACTGGAATGAAGTACTACTTCGGCGCTCAAGCTCGTTTACGGCGTTGCGTCGAGGACACGGTGATGGCGGTCTTTCGCGGCTGGTCTTACGAGGAGATTACGACGCCCGCCGTTGACTATTACGCTCTGTTCGAACGCGGCATGGGCGCCGCCGAGGCGCAGCGCGCTTTCCGTTTCACGGACACAGATGGCCGATTGCTGGCGTTGCGACCGGACGTCACTTCCGGCGTCGCGCGCGCGGCGGCGACGCTCTTTGCTGAACGCGCGAGACCGTTGCGCTTCTGTTATGCGGCGGCGGTCTTTCATCAGCGTTCACGGTCGCACGCCGAATGGCGGCGTGAGACGACACAAACTGGCTGCGAACTGATCGGCGCCAGCGGAATCGTCGCGGACATGGAGATCTTGTTGATCGCCGCGGAAGTTTTGCGTCGTTTGGATCTCGACGGCCATTACCGCATCACGTTGAATAACGCGGAAGTCTTCAACGGCGTTGCCGAAAGGCTGAACCTCGATGCGCCGGCACGCGAGCAGCTCCGCCAGCTAATCGATGCGCGCAACGCCTCGGAACTCGAAACGTTCCTTGCGTCGTACGCGTCGGTGGAAGACAGCGCCGCTTTCGCGCAGTTGACGCGCCTTGCTGGCAAGGGCGAGATGTTCGAGCAGGCGCGCAACGTGATCAGCAACCAGCGTTCGCGCCGTGCGCTGGCACAACTGGAAGATCTCTGGCGAACGGTAGAAGCGCTCGGCTTGGCGGAACATTTCGAGATCGATCTCGGCGACGTTTCGGAACTCGATTATTACACGGGACTCATCTTTCGCATCTACGTGCGCGGAGCCGGGGCGCGCGTCGGAAGCGGCGGGCGGTACGATGGTTTGACGGCGAACTTCGGACGGGCCGAACCGGCCATCGGTTTCGTCTTCGACCTTGATGCATTGACCGAAGTGCTCTGGCGAAGGGAGAACGGCGCAAACGCAGAGAACGACGGCGTGCCGGTCTTCGATGCGGATCCGACGGCTCTCTTTCGCAAAGCTCTGCGCGCCAGAGAGTCAGGCGCGCAAATCGTGATCGCCAAAGAGAAGTAGCGCCGTGCGCGTCGTCGAATGCAGTGGTCCGAGTTTCGTGAAAGGTCATGAAAAGAGAACGGTCTTGCGAGGAAAGAGGCGAAAGCGCAGGCGAGCGGAGTTCAATTGAACCTCGCCACGGCGAACTCGCCGAGAGGATGAACGATGAACGAGCGAAAGAGGGGGCGTCCATCGCTGGGCCGGTGCTGACCATCGCCGTTGCCAAAGGGCGCATGCAGGACGAAGCGTTGCGACTCTTGGCGCGCGCCGGCATCGAACTGGATGAAGCGACCAACGGTTCGCGACGCTTGGCTGTGGAGGATCGGTGCGGTCGCTACCGCTTCGTCTTCGTCAAGCCAGCTGACGTGCCCGTTTACGTCGAGCACGGCATTGCCGATTGCGGCATCGTCGGACGCGACGTGTTGATCGAGTCCGAGGCGGACGTGCTGCAACCGCTCGATCTCGGCATCGGGCGGTGTCGCATCGTGGTCGCCGCCAAAAGGACCGAGGATGTGGCGCGCAACCTCGGCATGTTGCGTGTGGCGACAAAGTATCCGCGCCTCGCGGCGGCGCACTTCGGGCGGCGGGGCATCCCCGTGGAGATCATCGAGTTGGCCGGATCGGTGGAACTCGCGCCGGTGCTCGGATTGAGCGACTGCATCGTGGATTTGGTCGAAACGGGGCGCACTCTCGCCGAGAACGGCCTGCAGGTGGTCGAAGTGATCGCCGAATCGACCGGACGATTGGTCGCCAATCGCGCCAGCTATCAACTCAAGGCCGAAGCGGTCGCCGCACTGATCGCGGCGCTCGGCCGTGCAATGGAGTCGAAGGAATGATCGAAACGATCGCAAAGAACGAGACGGAGAAGCGAAGATCGAAGTTGAAGAGGATCGCCGCGCGCAACGTCGCGCTCGATGATGAGTTGATCGGAATCGTGGCGAAGATCATCGCGGACGTGCGCCAGCGCGGCGATCGAGCTTTGGTCGAATTGACGGAACGTTTCGACGGCGTGCGTTTGGCGCCTGACAATCTACGTGCGCGTCCCGAAGAATTGCGCGGGGCGGCCTCGCGCGTTGACCCGGACGTGATCTCAGCGATGCGCGAAGCGATTCGGCGCATACGCGCCTTTCACGAACGGCAACGCGAACGATCCTGGCAGATGGCGAGCAATGGCGTGTGTTTGGGCCAGCGCGTGCGTCCCATCGAGCGCGCCGGACTCTACGTGCCGGGGGGAACGGCCGGCTACCCTTCATCGGTCCTGATGAACGTCATTCCGGCGCAGGTCGCCGGCGTCGAGCGGATCGTCGTCGTCACGCCGCCGCACACGCTCGCCGAGAATCCAGCGGTTGCCGCCGCGTTGCTCGAACTCGGCATCGAAGAGGTTTACAAGGTAGGCGGCGCGCAGGCCATCGCCGCACTCGCTTACGGCACCGAGAGCGTACCGCGTGTGGACAAGATCACCGGACCGGGCAACAAGTACGTTGCAGCGGCGAAGAAGCAGGTCTTCGGTGCGGTCGGCATCGATTCCATTGCCGGTCCGAGCGAGGTCGTCATCATCGCCGACGAAACGGCCGATGCTGCTTGGGTCGCCGCCGACTTGCTTGCGCAGGCTGAACACGATGAAGAGGCCGCCGTCGTGCTCATCACGACACACGAACGGCTGGCAGCAGCGGTGAGAGATGAATTGGCGCGCCAGTGCGCGACGTTGCCGCGTCGCGCGGTGGCCGAAGCAGCGCTCGAGCGGTACGGCGCGATCATCTTGGTCGGTGATTTGGACGAAGCTTGCGCTGTGGCGAGCGAACTGGCTCCAGAGCACTTGGAGATCGTCGCGCGCGAGGCCGAAA
>CAKZOF010000616.1 GCA_937135995.1 uncultured Pyrinomonas sp. | reverse complement strand
CACCGGCGTGGACAACGTGCGCGAAGCGATCATCAATACGGTCGCCGTCGCTCCGGCGCGCGATCGCTACAAGGTCTTCATCATCGACGAAGTACACATGTTGTCGGGCGCAGCGTTCAACGCGCTCTTGAAGACGCTCGAAGAGCCGCCGCCGCGCGTGGTCTTCATCATGGCGACCACCGAAAAGCACAAAGTCCCGGCGACCATCCTCTCGCGCTGTCAAGATTTCACGTTTCGCCACATTGCGCTCGCCAAAGTAGTCGAGCGGTTGCGGCACATCGCCGATCGGGAAGGCATCGACGCGGACGCTGGCGCGCTCGTCGAAATCGCGCGCGCCGGGCAAGGCTCGATGCGCGATGCGCTCTCGGCTTTCGATCAGGTGTTGAGCTACTGGGGTGAGGCGAAGCTGACGCCCGAAGTGGTCCGGTTCGCGCTGGGAATCATCGGCGGCGACCTCATCGCGCGCACGGTGCGGGGAATTGCCGCCGGCGCGTCGTCCGAGTTGTTTGACGTGGTCGAAGAACTGGTTTCGCGCGGATACGACCTGCGTGTTTTTTGTCGTGACCTGCTGGCCCACTTGCGCGACCTTCTGGTGGTGCGCGTCGCCGGCGCAGAGGCCAAAATCATCGAACGACTGCCCGAAGAGCGCGTCGAACTGGAAGCGCAAGCAGCGCTCTTTTCGGAATCGGATTTGGTCCGGTTCTTCCACAGTTTGACAGAGACCGAACGGCTCTTGCGCGAAAGCGCCCATCCGCGTCATCAACTCGAAATCGGTTTGATCAAACTCGTTGAGATCGGGCGGGTCGCGCAGTTGGCGGAGATCATCCAACGTCTCGAAAAGCTCGAGGCCAAGCTCCATCAGGGCGCCCCCCCTGCGGCGGGCGGCTCGAGCGGCCCTTCTGCCCCGAAGAGCGGCGCGAGCGTGCCGTCCGTTGGCGAACAGCCCGCTGTCGAAAGCCGCAGCAGCGCTCCTGCGCGCTCTGCAGTGGCGCCCGCGCTCGATGCGGTCGGCTCAAGCGCTGCTGCGCGCCCCGCGACGTTGCGCCTCGTCGCCAACAACGCGACGGCGGCGGAAGCGCCGCCTAAGACAGCGCCGGGGACCAAAGAGGTCATTCCGCCGTCGGCGCAAGACCTTGCCGCAGGGCTGAAGCGCGCGCTCGAAGCACGCAACCGTCCGCTGCTCGTGGTCGCCATCGAGGGCGCAAGCCGCGTCAGTATGCAAGGCAACGACCTATGCTTCGAGTTCACGCCCGAGAACAAACACTTGCGCGACGTCTTCATGCGCGCCGATCACGTGCGTCTGCTGCGCGAGATCTGCCGTGAGTTGACCGGGCGCGAAATGGGCGTGCGCATCACCATCGAAGATGGGGCTGCGCCCCGTGACGAACGGGAGCGCGAACGCGAGCGCTTGCGCGAGTGGGCCGAGAATCATCCGACAGTGAAGAACGTGCTGCGCAAGTTCCGCGGCGAGATCATCGACGTGCGCCCCATCGACGAAAAAGAGCACTGAAGCTTGCGTCTCCCGCGCCGTGAGCCTTTCTGAACTCAAGGTCGACGAGAGGACGTTCTCGAAGCCTGCGCATCTCGCAGGTCTCTTCGCCCTAAACCCCGCCGAAGGCCGAGCTCTCTTGTCGCTGCCCGCGCGCTGACACCGAACCCGCGGCGCGCATCAAACGTATAGCATCAAGGTGGAGGTGGTCTGAAGATGCGCGATCCAGCTCTAGCCGGCATTCTGAGTTTGCTCATTCCGGGCGTCGGCCAGATATACAACGGCCGAATCTTGGCGG
>CAKZOF010000615.1 GCA_937135995.1 uncultured Pyrinomonas sp. | reverse complement strand
GAACCGAAGAGGACGTTGGGGAAACGCACCGCCGCTTCGTCGCTGATCTCGACGCCGAACCTCGCACGCAACGTTTCGGCAGCCAACGTCGAGACGTAGATCAAGGTCTTCATCAACATCGGATGCTCGGCGTTGGCGGCGATGTCGCCAGCGCGATAGGCGCGAACGGCCTCGACCTTGCGCGCTTCGTCTTCGGCCAAACCGACTTCGCTCAACCCGTGCACGCGCAAGCCGAATCCGACGACGACGAAAACGACGAGCACCCACACCAAGTGTCGCTCGAGCGTGGCGGTCAAAGAGCCGGGCGCGTGTCGCTCGCCAGCGCGACGTCGCGCTTCGAGTTCGCCGCTGCTCACTAATCTTCCCCCTTGTGCCATTCTCTCAGCCTCCGGCAAGAAGCGCCGCATATCCCGTGCGAACCAGATGCGCCTTCTTTCCGCCGTGCCGCTCCGAATTGGTTGGCCCGCGCAATCGAAGGATGTTCCCCATCTATCTTGAGCGGTGGCTCTCAGTCGCACTCTTCCAACGCCGCCTTCGTCCGTGCTGCCTCGACGCCTTGCGCCGTCACGTCGCGCAACGACAAGCCGCGCAAAACGAGCAGCGCAATGCCGACTGCCGTCCAACAAAGAATGCGCCCTTTGCGCACGATGGCCAGCGCGACGCCACTCGCCGCGCCGACGCCGAGCGCAGCGGCCAGCAGTCCTGTGCCCGTCTCATCAATGCCGAGGCGAAAGGGCACGAACTTGAAGACCACAGTCGTGATGCGATTGACAGCTTCGAAAGCAAAAGCCTTGAGCGGCGTCGGAAAGATCTCGCTGACGAAGAGCAAGACGACGTAAGCTTCAAGCACGCTCGACACGTGATAAAACGCTTCCAGCGCGCCAATGGCCCACATCCGCTCGCCGTGCTCGTCGTAGAAACCGAGCACGCGCTGCTCGAACGTCCGTATGCGCTCATCGTATGGCGTGAGCCGCTTCCACCGTCGGGCCAGCATCGCGAACGCGCCGCTGATGAGCCGCACTCTTCTGCGCAGAACGATGGCGAGCGTTGCCGCGAGCACGATGATGATGATGGCCGTCGCCCACAAACTCACGCGCAGCGGCTTGGGCAGCGGGAAACTCAGCAGCAGCGCGAGACTGCCTGCCAAGAGAAAGGCCATCACCGAAAAGCTGTAGAAGATGTTCTCTACAGCAATTGCTGCCAACCCCTGCGGCAACGGGAGCCGCTCGCGCACGAGCACGGCTTTGGTCGGCTCGCTGACGACGATGCCGAAGGGGACCAGATTGCCGAGCGCATCGCCGATCACGTAAGCGCTCACGGCATCGCCGAAGCGCAACTTCTTCTCGCCCGGCACGCAACGCGTCCAAGCCAGCGAACGCACCGTCGGCCGAATGGCCGAGATGGTCAAGACCAGCAAGAATCCGGTGCCGAGCCGCCAGATCGCTTGCGAAACTTCCTCGACCCCGGCGTACCAGACTGAGTAGGCGAAGAGCAGAAGGCCGGCGAAAGCGAAAATAACGCTCAGCGGAGCGATCAACCTCGGTTGCCCTTTGGACATAAACAGATGCCGCCGTTGCTCGCGCGAATGTGGCGCCACAAGAAAATACGGCACTGTTTGATGCAAACACAAATGCGCGCGTTCGACGCCCCACCGACGCCGCCGAAAGGCAGGGAGTTCGCCGAAAAACACGGGGCCGCGCCAAGCTCGCTTCTCCATTTGGGAAGCGAAGCTCATTGAAAGTATAATCTTTCATTCGCGCACCGCAGAAACCGTAGGCCGAAACCGGCTTTTCAGATTCGTTGGAAAAGGAAGGGACGATGAGCAAACCCGCGACGGAAGTCTTTCAGCCTGTGCCGCTGACCGTGCTGACCGAAGACGAAGAGATGTTTCGCGCGTCGGTGCGCGAGTTCGCCGAAGGCGAAGTGCGCCCGCGCGTCGAAGAGATGGACGAGAAGCAGAAGCTCGATCCGGCGATCATCAAACAGTGTTTCGATCTCGGCTTGATGGGCATCGAAACGCCGGAAGAGTACGGCGGCGCGGGCAGCTCGTTCTTTTCGGCGATCATCGCGGTGGAAGAGCTTTCGCGCGTCGATCCGTCGGTCGGCGTCTTCGTCGATGTGCAGAACACGCTGGTCAACAACGCCATCTTGCGCTGGGGCAATCCGGAGCAGAAAAAGAAGTACCTGTCGCAACTGGCGACCAGCGCAGTGGGGGCCTACGCGCTCAGCGAGGCCGAGTCCGGCTCCGATGCGTTCGCCATGAAGACGCGCGCCATCGAGCGCGGCGACCATTACATCCTGAACGGGCGCAAACTCTGGATCACCAACGGCAACGAGGCCGAGATCTTCATCGTCTTCGCTAACGCTAATCCGGAAGCGGGCTACCGCGGGATCACGGCCTTCATCGTCGAACGCGGTTTCGCTGGCTTTTCCGTCGGCAAGAAAGAGAACAAACTCGGCATCCGCGCCTCGTCCACGGTGGAACTCATCCTTGAAGATTGCCGCGTGCCGAAAGAGAACGTGCTCGGCGAGGTGGGTAAAGGCTACAAGGTCTCGATCGAGACGCTCAACGAAGGGCGCATCGGCATCGGCGCGCAGATGATCGGACTGGCGCGCGGCGCGTTCGACGCGGCACTGCGCTACACGGGCGAGCGCGTGCAGTTCGGCAAGCCGATCAACCAGTTTCAAGCCGTGCAATTCCAGTTGGCCGAGATGGCGACCGAAATCGAGGCGGCGCGGCTGATGGTTTACAATGCCGCGCGGCTGAAAGATGCCGGGCACCCCTTCGTCAAAGAAGCGGCCATGGCCAAACTCTACTCGTCGCGCGTCGCCGAGCGGGTCGCTTCCAAGGCGATCGAACTGTTCGGCGGCTACGGCTTCGTCAAAGACTATCCGGTCGAAAAGTACTGGCGCGACTCCAAGATCGGT
>CAKZOF010000614.1 GCA_937135995.1 uncultured Pyrinomonas sp. | reverse complement strand
CCCCTGCTGAAGGCGGGAGGAAGGTCAGAATGGTAGGAGACCTCCACAAGAAAAAACTCATTTGGCGATGCCCTTCTTGCGTCCGATCCGATGCGGATTATAGCATACCGCAAGGAAAATTCCAACTTTGCCCATCTCCACAACAAGGGTATAATACGTACCTGCGAGCCGCTGGCATCGCAAATACGAGTTAAGGAGAGAATAAGGTGGACCAGACCCTCATCTGGATTATCCTCATCGTGCTGCTGATCGCTATGTTGTTCTGGCCCCAATGGCAGGCCAGGCGACGGCGGGAAAGACAGATGGCCACAATGCGAGTAGGCAGCCAAGTCATGACCGTCGGTGGGATCATCGGCAAATTGACCTACATCAACGTAGAAGAGAACCGCGCCCGCATCGAGGTCGCGCTCGGCAACCGATCCGGTGTCACCGGCAACATCTTCGGCAGGCTTTGGATCCTTCTCTTCCATATCATCCTCCTCGAAAGTTAGAGAGCACCGGCACCCCAGGCGAACCACGCGCGCGCGAGGACGAACATCAGCGGCGGTACGGTGACGCTGGTTCAGCCGCCGAACCACGCGCGCGCGAGGACGAACAACCACAACGCCGCCCCAGCGTAAACTCCCGCAACAATGTCGTCCATCATGATGCCGAGCCCCGCTTCCAAGCTCTCCAAGCGCCGGATCGGGCGAGGTTTCCACGTATCGAAGACGCGAAACAACAAGAATCCGGCCAAAGCGAGCGGCCAACCGATCATCACCGGTACCAGCAGAAAGGTGACCAACTGTCCAGCGATCTCGTCGATGATAACTGGACCGGGGTCCTTGCGACCGAGCACCCTTTCGGTTCGCGTCGCCGCCCATACTCCCAACGGGACGAGCAACGCGAGCGCGGCAAGCAGCGCGAGCGCGCGAAACGATTCGACGGGAAGCGCGGTCTTTTTAACTGCCCAAGCGTGAACATAGGCGCTGGCGCGCTGCGTGGCAAATAGGATAGCGACTCCGAGGCCCGCGCCCCATGTTCCGGGCGCAAGCGGGATGAAGCCAACGCCGCAGCTTGCGATTGCGAGCGCCGCCCGATCCACGAAAGCGTGCGCGGCGCGCGCGCGGGCGACCTCTTCGGCATGCGCAATCGCAGACGGCGCGAGTTCATCGCTCGTCTCCTTGATCTTCTTGATTTTGGCCCTTCTTCGCATCGAGGATTCGACGCTCGTCTGCTGATAGCTTCGATCTTCTTGATCTTGGACCTCGTTCGCACTGGGACGCGCTTCGATCACGCTCTTCTGTTCGCCTGTCCGCCCGCGACGATGGTGCCGATGAGATCGTGCGCGTGCGCTTGCGTGATCTGAACTTGGACGAAATCGCCGATCTGCGGCTGGCAACCGGCGGGAGCGTCATTGATCAAGACACAACCGTCTATCTCCGGAGCTTGCGTCTCCATGCGTCCTTGCCACAAAAGATCCGTCTCCGGCGAGACGCCCTCGAACAGCACGCGCACGACCGAACCGACGCGAGCGCGGTTTTTACGCCGCGAGATGCGCTCTTGCTCCCGCATCAAACGAGCGCGCCGCCGCTCGGCCGTGCGCGCGTCGACTTTGTCGGGTAGAAGGTAGGCAGGCGTCCCTTCTTCGTCCGAGTAGGTGAACACGCCGACGCGATCGAACTCCATGTCGCGAACGAAACCGAGAAGCTCGTTGAAATCTTCCTCCGTTTCGCCCGGGAATCCGACGATGAACGTTGTGCGAATGGCGATGCCGGGCACGCGCCGCCGCACACGCTCGATCAACCGCTCAAGGCTGCGCCGCGTGCCACCGCGACGCATCGCTTTCAGCACGCGCGTTGAGGCATGCTGCAGCGGCAGGTCGAGATACTTGACCGCCTTCGGTTCTTCCGCCATCACGTCGAGGAACTGTTCACTGACGTGCGTCGGGTAAGCGTACATGACGCGCACCCACTCAACGCCGTCCAACCGCGCGAGCGCGCGCAGAAGTTGCGCCAAGCCGTCCCGCATCCCCAGATCTTCGCCGTAACGCGAAGAGTCCTGCGCGACGAGGATCAGTTCCCTGACGCCTTGCTCGATCAACTTTTCGGCTTCGCTGAGCACTGAACCGAAACGGCGGCTGCGGAACTTCCCGCGCATCGTGGGGATCGCGCAGAAAGAACAGGGCCGGTCGCACCCTTCGGCGATTTTGATGTACGCGAAATGCTTCGGCGTCGCGAGCACACGCGGCGTCGCGTCGTCGTACAGATAGGTCGCCGTCTTATGGCCCAACGGCAACACAGGAAG
>CAKZOF010000613.1 GCA_937135995.1 uncultured Pyrinomonas sp. | reverse complement strand
GCCCGTCTTGGAACAACCATCGCGACCGCGCATCAGCACCATCGCCGTTCCCGTGGACGACGTGCGCTCGGCGACGCCTCGGCGTTCGAAAGAAGCGAAGTCCGGCGCGTTCACCAGGTTTCTTCGCACGTCGGCGCTGCTGCTCCTTTTCGGCCTCGTTGCCGGAGCGGCCTTCTACGCCGGGATGAACTACGAGCGATGGCGCGCGCCGCGCGCTGAAACGCACGCCATGGCCGCGCCCGAAGTCAACGCTCGCGAACTCGAGTACGAACGACAGAAGCGCGAAATAGACCGCGCGCCGCGCGCCATGCTCGACCGCATGACGCAAGCGACGGCGGGCGCGCCGCTCGCTTCGACCGATCCCGAGTTCCTCTATCTTTTCGGACGCGCTGCGCTGCTGGCGGGCGAGCACCGGCAAGCGGCGGAAGCTTTCCGCCGGGCACTTACGTTGCTCGAAGAGAACAAGAGCGAGAGCACACGTTCCTTGCAGATCGAAACGCACCTTCTGGCCGCGGCGGCGGCGCTTCGTTCACGCGATCCGGCGGCGATCGAAGAGGCATCGCGCGCGCTCGATCAGACCTTGCAGAACATGAACCAGAACGATCTTGCCCCGACGCCGGCTTCCTCGCCATGATGGAGACGGTGCGGTAGACCACAGAGAGATGAGCGAACTGAGACTGGAAAATTGCCGGCTCGACGACCGTTTCGACATCCTTCAGTGCTTGGGTCGCGGAAGCTACGCCGAGATCTTCGTCGCGCGCGTGGTTCCGCCAAACGATCATCTGCCACCGATGGTCGTCATCAAAGCGCTCAACACGCACCTTCAGGGGGAACCGGATGCCGAACTGGAACGGACGCTGATCGAGAACTTCCAGAACGAGGCCGAAGCGCTCGACCGCGTTCGCCATCCGAACATCATCAGTCGCTTGGGCCATGGAACGGCGCTCGATCTCGAAGACCGCCTCTTTCATTACCTCGTACTCGAATATCTGCCCGGCGGCGATCTCGCCAAGCTCTGCAACAAGCGTCCGTTGCCGATTCGCGAGGCGCTCTTCTATCTCGAACAGGTCTGCCGCGGTTTGAGTCACGCTCACGCGCGCGGCGTCATCCATCGCGACATCAAACCGCAAAACCTGCTGCTCACTGAAGACCGCCGCACGGTGAAGATCGCCGATTTCGGCGTCGCCAAGATCAAGCTGATTGAAACACAAGAAGGCATCATCACCAAAGTCGGCACCGAAATCTACGCCGCGCCCGAACACCATCCGGGCGGCGAGACGACGCCGCTCGATGTGCTGTCGCGCGCCACGCGCGAACATTTGACGCCCGCCGCCGATGTCTATTCGCTCGCCAAAACGACCTTCATGCTCCTTGCCGGACGCGCGCCACGCGAGTTCGCCCGCCGCCCCATCACGAAACTCCCGCCCGACATCGAGCAGCAAAGTTGGGCGTCCGCCGTGCTGCGCGTTCTGGAACGCGCCACGCAAAACGATCCCGAGCGCAGATACCAGACGGTCGCCGAGTTCTGGCACGAACTGCAGGCGGCAGTGCAAAAAGCAGAGGCTGAGGACCTGGAGAACGCGCCCACTAAATTGCTGGTGAAGGAAGAAGAGACGGTGGTCGCCAAACCGCGTGCCGAATGGGCCGACCGCGACCGAGTTTCGCGGCCTGAGCAGGCCGAACCAAAACCTTCCGCCGGACGCCATTTCGGTCCTTCGCGCATCGTCGTTCCGACCGCCGGCGACCTAGGGCAAAGGTCGGTGCAAGAAGAAACAGCGCTCGAACCGCCATCTTCTGCCGACTCGCTCGTGCGTCTTGCCGCGCGCCGGGGCCACCCGCTCCGTTGGCTCGCGACGGCGGCGCTCATCCTGTGCTTTGTCTTTCTGCTCTACGCGACACATAATTACGTGAGCAGCTTGCGCCCAGCGCGCATGACGACAGCGACCGGCGAGAACTCTTCTCCGGTTGGACGACAGTTCGTCGCGACGACCGACATCAACCTGCGGTCGGGGCCGAGTCCCAGCTACCCGCGCGT
>CAKZOF010000612.1 GCA_937135995.1 uncultured Pyrinomonas sp. | reverse complement strand
TGGGGCGTCGAAGGCCCGTTCAAACAGGAGTACCCGGGGGAAACGGGCAAACTCTCGTGGTGGGGAGTCGGTTGGTATCGCAAGCATTTCACTGTCCCGCGCGCAGACCGAGGCAAACGTTTCCTTTTGGAGATCGACGGCGCGATGGCCTATGCGCTCGTGTGGCTGAACGGTCGGTTCGTCGGCGGTTGGCCCTACGGTTACGCTTCGTTCGCCCTGGACCTGACACCGTACATCGAGCCGGGCGGCGAGAACGTCGTTGCCATTCGCCTCGACAATCCGCCGGAAAGCTCGCGCTGGTATCCGGGAGGCGGCATCTACCGCAACGTCTGGCTGGTCGAGACGGCGCCCGTGCATGTCGCTCACTGGGGGACATACGTGACGACGCCGGAAGTTTCGCCCACCTCGGCCACCGTCAACATCGGCATGACGGTGGCGAACGATTCGCCAGCTCCGGTCTCCGTCAGCGTCAGCACGCGCATTCACCCGTTGGGAACAGATGGCCGCCCGCTTCCCGCTGTAGTCGCGCGCGCCAATCCCGTCACGATCAACATCGCGGCTGGAGCGACCGGCTCCGCCGCGGCGCGAGCCGAGATCCGCGCTCCACGATTGTGGAGCATCGAGAACCCAAACCTCTACGTCGCGGTGACAACCGTCATCGCGAACGGTCACCCCGTCGATGAGTACGAGACCACGTTCGGCGTGCGCACGATCCGCTTCGATGCACAACAAGGCTTCTTGCTCAACGGCAGGCAGGTGCGCATTCAAGGCGTCTGCAACCATCACGATCTCGGACCGCTCGGCGCAGCGCTCAACGTGCGCGCTCTCGAACGCCAGCTTGAGCTGCTCAAAGAGATGGGTGTCAATGCCATCCGTACGAGCCACAATCCGCCAGCGCCGGAACTGCTTGATCTCTGCGATCGCATGGGTTTCCTCGTGATGGATGAAGCTTTCGATTGCTGGCGTCGCGGAAAGAAAGAGAACGATTACCACCTGTTGTTCGACGATTGGCACGAGAAGGATTGGCGCGCGCAACTCCGACGCGACCGGAACCATCCGTCGATCATCCTCTGGAGCATCGGCAACGAGATACTCGAACAGAATTCTCCCGAAGGCCTCCAGATCGCCACGGAGCTCGTCCGCATTGCGCACGAAGAAGACCCGACGCGCCCCGTCACCGCCGCCTGCAACTTCACGGAAGCCGGCTATAACGGCTTTCAGAAGACGGTCGATGTCTTCGGCTACAACTACAAACCGATGGAGTACGGGAAGTTCAGGCAGGCGAATCCAAACATACCGCTCGTCGCCTCGGAGACGGCTTCGACCGTCAGCTCCCGCGGCGAATACTTCTTCCCCGTTTCGGATGACAAGAGCAAAGGGTTCTTCGATTTTCAGGTCAGCTCCTACGATCTCTACGCGCCGCCGTGGGCGACGACACCCGACACTGAATTTGCGGCGCAAGATCGATACGGGTTCGTCGCTGGCGAATTCGTCTGGACTGGGTTCGACTATCTTGGCGAGCCGACGCCCTACTGGGGCGATTCATCAACCATGCTCGCCTTCACCGACGCGGAATTGCGTGCGCGCGCCGAGCGCGAACTTCGTGAGCGTGGCAAGATCAGCGTCCCGTCGCGCAGCTCCTACTTCGGGATCATCGATCTTTGCGGTTTCCCCAAGGATCGCTTCTATCTCTATCAGGCCCGCTGGCGTCCAGATCTGCCGATGGTTCACATCCTGCCGCACTGGAACTGGCCCGAACGAATCGGTCAGAACGTGCCTGTGCATGTCTACACGTCGGGCGATGAAGTGGAGCTTTTCTTGAACGGGCGCTCGCTCGGGCGGCGCAAGAAAGGGGCGGGCCTGTACCGGTTACGGTGGGATGATGTCGTATATGAGCCGGGGAGCTTGCGCGCCGTCGCCTACAAGAACGGACGGAAATGGACCGAACAGACGGTGCGCACGACTGGGCCAGCCGCGCGAGTCTCTCTCAACCCGGATCGCGTGCGGATTCGGGCCGATCGCAAGGATCTCGCTT
>CAKZOF010000611.1 GCA_937135995.1 uncultured Pyrinomonas sp. | reverse complement strand
CTCAACTCGTCCGCCGTCGCTTTGTTCAGGTACTCATCCAGCCGTTCATCAGTGATCTCCGTGCATCCTCGCGGCGGCTTTTCGAACGGCGGCGTGGGTCTTCGCGGATTCCGGGGTAAAGTTTCGTTGGAACTCCTCGATGCCATCATCTCTCTCCTTCTGCGAGTGGGATCTCTACTAAAGCTTTGTGGCACATCCTTCCGGTTTCGAACCCTCTTGCCGGACCAGCAACCAGGGCGAGCTGAAACTCTCCTGGATTCCTCCTCAAGTCTCGAGCCATGTCACGCGAAGATCGATGCTGTTATCGCTTTCCGGGTGAGCTTCGCGCCGCAGCATCACATACTGATAATCCGGCAGCGCGGTTCGAATCATGATCAACGTGACATCTTGCAGCAGCAGCTCTTCCATTTGCGCGACCAGAGCGCGACGGCGGTTCTCCTCTCGCTCGGCGACCAAGCGCTTGAACAAAGCGTCGAAGCGCGGATTGCGGTAGCGCGCCACGTTCTCTTCCGGCGGCGCGTCGGCGAGGAAACGTGCCAGCAAGCACGCCGCATCGGGGTAATGATCGCCCGACGATCTCGCAGAAGCGATGTAAAGATCGTACGCTCCTTTGCGCAGCAGGTCTTCCGTTTCGCTGCTGTTCACGATGTTCTCGACGACTTCGATCCCGAGCGCCCGGATCCGCTCGATCGAGTCGAGGCCTTGCGCTCGCGTCGTCGGATTGCTCAGGATGAGCAACGGGGGCAGTCCGCGTCCTTGCGGATAACCAGCTTCGCGCAACAGCGCTCGCGCTCGCTCCGGATCGTAGCGAAACCCTCTGTCGTCTTGCGGCGGCACGCCGGACACGGGACGCAACAGCGGGCGCAGCGGCGGCTCGCCCGGCGGACGCACGACGTGTCCGATGGCCTGTCTCAACCGCACGTCGCGCGCAAAAGGCGTCCGTCGATCCATGTTGAAGTAAAGACCGTAACCGAACGTCGGCGTCCTGTAGCGGACCAAATGCAGATTGCGCACCGCGTATTCGTCACGCAGCCGAAGCTCGCCTGATAAGTCGCGCACCGCAATCTTATCGAGCA
>CAKZOF010000610.1 GCA_937135995.1 uncultured Pyrinomonas sp. | reverse complement strand
CAGAGCTTTGTAGATGGTGTAGAGCGGGCCGGTGAAAAGTCCGGCCTGTTGCCCGGAGACGACGGCGACCGTGTCGGCCCGGCGCAGGCGTTCGATCTGCGCGAACGTCTCGGGCGGCGCGGCCAGTCTGCGGTGCATCGCGTCGAGGGCATTGCACAGCGCGGCGCGATCGACGCGATATGCTGCTAGCACTTCGGCAGAGCGGGCGGCGACTTCGTAATGATGACGCACAGCCGACGGGTAGAAGCGGCGCAAGCCCTCCGGATCGCGCAAGTAAGTGAGAAAAAGACGGGATTGATGCGGGATACGTTCGAAAGGGAGCCTTTCGACGCGCAACCCGATTTTCTCTGGCGAGCCGTGACAGGCGCTTTCCGCTGCAGTCAACATAAATTCAACATCGCCGGGCCATTTTAAAACCTCTTGAGAAGCGAAAAGCCGCGAAGCAAGCGGCGAAAATCCGAGCGGCGCTGAACTTTCCGTCTTCCGCGACCGAGAGATTATAACGGCTGTTTCAGCGGGCGCGCAAATTCGTGCTTGACGAGCGCGCCAGCGCGTTGCGATGATGAAGCGAGATCCTTCAGTTGCCATTTGCGAGCGAAAGTGCGACCATCTCGTGCAAGCACGATGACGCAAAGTAGGGAGAAGTTGGATTTGGTGATCATCGGCGCTGGGCCAGCCGGCATTTCGGCGGCGGATGCGGCCGCGCGCGAAGGGCTGAACTACTTGGTGATCGAGAAGGGACTCATCGCCCACACGATCTACCGTTATCCGATCGGGCTGACGGTCTTCTCCACGCCGGACGAACTCGAAATGCGTCCCGGCGCGCTGCAGCCGTGTCGCGAAAAGCCGACGCGCGAAGAGTTGTTGACCCATTACGTGCGGTTCGTCTTGGACCGTGATCTGCGCATCAACACCGAAGAAGAGGCGATCGAACTGCGCCGCGAAGAGGATCATTTCCTCGTCCGCACGACGCGCGATCAGTATCTAGCCGCGCGCGTGCTCGTCGCCGTCGGCGCGATGGCCCATCCGCGTCGCTTGGGAGTCAAGGGCGAAGATCTCGCCAAAGTGCATCATCGCTTCGTCGAAGCCTTCCCTTACGTGCGCAAAGAGGCGCTCGTCGTCGGCGGTGGAAATTCCGCCGCCGAAGCCGCGCTCTTTCTCGCC
>CAKZOF010000609.1 GCA_937135995.1 uncultured Pyrinomonas sp. | reverse complement strand
GTTTGTATCGTAACCTCATGTTCGACGTCTCCGCATAGTAAAATGTTTCGTGAATAAGGCTTTGAATTTATGTAGCATTGCAACTCATTTTCCAAGCTTCCTGACCCTATTATAATTAGTCCAGCTTGGGGATGTCGGTTGAGAAGCAGTCCAAGCGAATCTATCTGTAAATGAAGGTTGTACTCTGGTTCAAGTAAGCCAACGGTCAGCAAAACAGGACTATGCGAGTTGAGGAAATCGCTGATTTCTTGTGGCAAAGGCTTGTTATTGTGCTGGGGAAGCGCAAAAGGGCATATCAGTCTGATTTTTCTCTCATCAACACCGAACTTTTTGAACATATCGTAGATCTCTCGGTTGACGGCGATGATTCTATCTAAACGGCGAAAGATAAAACCACGAAGGGTGAGATGATGTGCGCGCTTGCCTTGTTTTGAGGATGGATAACCTCCTGAATGGAAAGTGAGCACGGTTTTGCATTTGGGAAGCAGTGTGCAAAATAGGCAAAGACCAAGGAGTCTTGGTGTTAAATTGCCGCCAATGTGGAGGTGCGCAATATCAAACTCCAGTCGAAGAAGCAGTTTGATAACCTCGAACGCATTCCGTGGATGATATACGTCTTGGTCTTTCGAGTGTCTGTGTCTAGTAATGTTTATTACATAGCAAGGAATGCCTTTCTCTAGGAGGCACTTTCTAATCGCTAAAATGTTGACTTGTACGCCGCCGTATGGCGGGGGGTAAGGTCCAATCTGCAAAACCCGCATGGCAACTTAGCTTAGAATCTCCTCTAAATCTATTTTGACAGGAAGCTCGGTTCGTGCCGATTCGAGCATATGTAGACAGCAAATGGTTGCGCGTGCACCGTCGACAACATCGGCTGTAGTTTTTGTGTTCTCTCTAATATCTTTGAAGAAAGCAGCCATCTGTTCATCGTAACCTTTGTTTGCCCACAAGTTGGATCTTTTACGGTGAACCTTCCCTTTTATTGCCAGGCGTTTGAAATCTTCGACCGACGCGCCGATCCCTTGAGTGAAAGCTTCGACCAGTTCGCCGCCCGACGTTTTGCTGCCGACAGTACAGTAGGTCAGGTTTCCGATCGAACCGTCAGCAAAGCGGAAACTGGCGACGATGTTATTCTCACCAATAGGATCGCGTTTGCCAGTCGGTAGGCAATAGGCGCTGACGCTTACTGGTTCGGATTCGAGCAGCCAATACATTAGATCCACGAAATGACATGCTTCACCTAGGATGGCTCCGCCAATAGAAGGATCAGCCATCCAATAGGAGCCAGAGATGCCAGGTGAGTTCATCCTACAATGAACAACCGCCGGGCCGCTGCGGCTTTGAAGCTGGCGCTTCAGCTCTCTGTAAAGGGGGGCGAATCGGCGGTTAAATCCGACAGCGAGGTGTAGCCCTGCCCCTGTTACAGTTCGGTAAAGCTCTCGGCACTCCTCTTCGGTCAGCGCCATCGGCTTTTCGACGAACACGTGCTTGCCCGCGCGCAGCGCCGCGAGCGCTTGCGAGTAGTGATATTGATTACGACTTGTGATAACGACGACGTCGATCTCGGGATCTCGCAAAATCTCTTCGTAATCGGAGCAGCAGTAATCCGCGCCGAACCTCAACGCATAGCTCTTCGCTCGCGCGCCATTGGTCGAATAGACCGCACGCAGTTTTACTCCGGCTACTTTCTTGAGGCTCGGAAGGTGCGCCCAACGAGCGATATTGCCCGCGCCGACGAGCGCGACGCGGAACTCGGCCCGCTGATCTGCAGTTTTGCGCACCGCCACTTTACGCTGCGGAATGAATGTCTCGGCAGGTCTTTCTTCCGCGGCAGCAGGATAGCGCAAGAGGACAGCCAAACTGCCCGATTGCGGATCGAGAATGGTTTTGTAAGCTTCGGGTGCTTCTTCCAACGGGAACCGGTGCGTGATCAGCGGCGCTAGATCGACGCGCCCGGCAGCGACCAATCGCAGGAACTCCTCCATGTTCCGATTCTCGGTCCAGCGAACGTAGGCGAAGGGATAATCCTGCCCGCGTCTTTCGTATACTGGATCGTAGCTGCCCGGACCGTAGGCGCGCGACATGAAGAGTTGAATCTCTTTTAGATACATCTCTTCCCACGGAAAGTTGATGGGCACTGCGCCGACTATGACGATGCGCCCGCGATCGCGACAAAGTTGCAAAGCCAAATGACATGGAGCTTCCGATTCGGAAGCTGCCGCGATGATGACGCAATCGGCTCCCTTGCCTTCGGTCACCGAGTTCGTCGCTTCGATGACGGAAGCGTCTCCCGGTAGAGCGTGATCGGCGCCTAATCTTCGAGCTAGTTCGACGCGCTCGGGACGAAGATCAGTGGCGATGACGACGCCGCCTTGTAAGCGAACCAGTTGAGAGATGAGTTGACCGACAATTCCCAAACCGATCACGGCGACGCGATCGCCGAGACTGATATCGGCTATCCTGACAGCGTGTAACGCGATGCTTCCCAACGTGGCGAAACAGGCGTGCTCGAAGCTTACCTCGTCGGGGACACGTGCTACAAGATTGCGTCCGGTTAGAATGGCCTCGCCATGGCCCGTACCTTCGCCCCCATAAGCAACGCGGTCACCGATTTGGAGATCGGTGACGGTCGAATGCTTATCAACGACGACGCCTGCTCCGGAGTAACCGAGAACGGCGTACTCGGTGAATTTGGCTATAACTTCAGCCGTGGTTCTTACCGGACCGTTTACTTTGAGCGCCTCCCAGATCTTCCTCAAGTGAGAAGGATTTTCGGCCACCTCCTTGAGCACGCCTTCTTGATGGATGCTTGCCGTTTCCGTCCCACTACTGATGAGTGAATAGAGCGGCCTGACGAGCACGTGATGCGGGGCAACCGGAGGGTCAGGCACTTCGTCAACGATGATCTCTTTCAGCCCTTTGCGTATGACTTGTTTCATCTCGGTTCGAGCCCCATGAGGCAAAGCCAGCAATCTTAAAAAACAATGTTACTCGAAGAAGGTAGCCGCATCAAAGCGTGGGTGGTTTTTGGCCACATGAGATGATAGTGTTAATATCCATCGGCTTCCCGAAAGGAAGCATTGCCGGGCATAAACCTACAGACTGGGCGAGCTTCACTGAGGCAGCCCTTCCGTAACGCACCCATAGAGCAAAACCCTCTCCCGGTTTCAACGAGTATTGACATTTTTAAAACAAGACGCTATCTTTGCAGCGAGCTACCGGTTCTGCGGGTAGCTTTCCCGACCGTAGATCTTGCTCATTCCTCTTGCCCCGACAAGATAGACGGCGAACTCGAAATCGACGGGACGCCAAGGTTGATTTCCGAAAGACAACCGATCGTCTACAAGGGCGATTCATCTTTCGCTATCAACCAGCTGCGCACCGTGGTCGCCACCGTCTCTTAAGAGCTGAAGGGCGTTGGCATCACCGATAAAGGCACACCCTGCGCGAGCAGGGGCCGCAAAGCCTACGGGAGTCGGCTCGCAGCCGACTTGGCCGGGTTGCCGAAGTGAGGTAACGAGGAAATGATCAAATTTCAGGGCACTGGTCTTTACAAAGAAGAACGAAACCTTCCGACGCAAGTCACCCTTCAAGAAATAAAGAGTAGAAAGAAAAATAATACTAGGGCAGAGAAGACCACTCGTTGCGTTGCTTTCTCCGCCGCGCTGTTGATTGTCTGGGCATTGTTGGTTCCGGCCGCTCATGCAGGGCAGATCATCGTGCCGGCAGGCGGAAACCTGCAAGCAGCGATCGACTCGGCCCGCTATGGCGACGAGATAGTGGTCGAGGCTGGGGCGGTGTTTCAAGGGCCAATCATCCTGCGCAACAAGGGACCCGTGCCGAGCGGGATGACCGACGAGCAAGCCTACATCACCATCCGCTCGTCGCGCGCCGGTGAGCTGCCGTCAGGCGCTGCC
>CAKZOF010000608.1 GCA_937135995.1 uncultured Pyrinomonas sp. | reverse complement strand
CAATCCGAATTTCATGGCTTGTCAAGCCTTCATCGACGCCGTACGCCGACAGAGCCGTCCGTTCGCCGACGAGCGCGTCGGATGGGCTTCGTCCGTTTGCGTTCACCTAGCGAACAAGGCTATCGAACAGGGAACGCGTTTGCGCGTGGCCGATTACGTGAAGGGCTGAATGCGCCACGGCGTCGGTCCTTGTCGTCTGAAGCGATTGTTCAACGTCAGAACCAATGGTCCACTGCCAAGTGGACCGGCAAGCCGACTTCGATCATCTATGGAGGAACCGCCATGAAAGATCAGAGATCGCGTCGAGATTTCATCAAGAGCGCGACGTTGAGCGCGGCTGGTTTAGCGTTTGCAGCGAACGCTGCCAGCTACGCCCGCATTCTCGGGGCCAACGATCGTGTGCGCGTCGGCATCGTCGGGTTTTCGGATCGCACTAGGGACGCGCTCATCCCTGCCTTCCTGCAGTACGCCAAGGAACTCAATTTCGATCTGGTCGCCGTCTCCGACATCTGGAACCGACGACGCGAAGAAGGGGCTGCTTTCATCGGCGAGCAGCGAGCGCGGGTCGGATTGCCGCCCCTCGACATCTTTCGCGCACGCAACAACGATGAACTCTACGATCGCAAGGACGTCGACGCGGTGATCATCGCGACGGCCGATTTTCAACACGCGTTGCATGGCGTAGAAGCGGTGCGCGCCGGGCGCGACGCCTACATCGAAAAGCCGCTCGCTAACACGATGGAGGATGCGCGGGCGATCCTGCGCGCCGTCGAGGAGACGCGGCGCATCGTCCAGATCGGAACGCAACGTCGTTCGGGCATCAACTACATGCGCGCCAACGAATTCATCCGTTCCGGCAAGTTCGGGCCCATCGTCATGGTCGAAATGACGTGGAACGTCAATCAACCCGGGAGATGGCGGCGTCCTAACTTGGTGCAGGCCATTCGGCGCGAGGACACGGACTGGGACCGGTTCGTGCTCAACCGTCGGGAACAGGGGCGCAAGCCCGCGTGGGATCCACGCAAGTACATCGAGTTTCGTCTCTTCTGGCCGTATTCGTCGGGCATTCCGGATCAGTGGATGGTCCATCAGATCGACACCGTGCACTGGTTCACGGGGCTGCCGCGGCCGCGTTCGGTGGTTGCCAACGGCGGCATCTATATGTGGCACGATGGGCGCACCAACTTCGACACGATGACGGCCGTCTTCGATTATGGTCCGTTCGATGACCCATCGAAGGGCTTTCAGGTTCTCTACTCTTCACGCCAGACCAACTCGGCCGGCGGGACCAAAGAGATCTACTACTCCAACGCGGGCACGCTCAATCTCGACACCAACAAAGTTTCGCCCGAGGGCGGGTTGGAAGAGCGCCACGCCCGCCCGATGGGAATGAAGGCGAACCTATTGCCAGAGATGTCGCTCATCGAAGAGCGACAGGCGACGCGCGCCGAGACGGCGGCCAACACAGGAGCGGACCCGCTCACTTCGGCACACATGCGCAACTGGATGGAGTGCGTGCGCAACAGGCAGACGCCCAACGCTGACATCCGCGCCGGCTACAACCATTCGGTCGCGCTCTGCATGACGATCGCCGCGTTGCACACAGGGAAGCGCGTCACCTTCGACGACGAGAAACAAGAGGTCGTCATGAGCTGAGAGTTGAAACGATTCAGGGAGCCTTAGGCGATGTCGAAAAGAGAACTCATCCGCGCGCGCAGCGGCATCGGGATCGTGTTCGCCCTCTGCGCGAGCACGATCTTCGCCGCCGCTGCGCAACAGAAACCACGCGTCGTCATCGTGCCGCGCGCAAACGAACGGCGCGTGGATGTGCTGATTGATGGGCAACCGTTCACCGCATACATCTGGCCCGAGACGCTACGCAAGCCCGTCCTCTACCCGCTGCGGACCGCGCTGGGCACGCCGGTGACGCGCGGCTTTCCGCTCGATCCGCGTCCCGGCGAGCGCGTGGACCATCCACATCACGTCGGCCTGTGGTTCAACTACGGCGATGTCAACGGCGTGGACTTCTGGAACAATTCGTCGGCCCTGCCGCCCGAAGCGCAAAAGCGAATGGGGACCATCATCCACCGGCGCATCGTGCGTGCCGAAAACGGTGTCGGGCGCGGCGAACTCGAGGTCGAGATGGATTGGATCATGCCCGACGGCGCTCCCATCTTGCGCGAACGCACGACGTTCGTCTTCTACGCGGAGCCGCGCTTGCGCGCCGTCGAACGCCGGACGACGCTGACGGCGCTCGACCGGCGCGTTCTGTTTCGGGATAACAAAGAAGGGCTGCTCGGCATCCGCGTCGCGCGCCAGTTGGAGCAACCGTCGAATGAACCGGCGACCTTCACCGACGCGAGCGGCCGAGCGACCACGGTTCCCGTGATGAACAACGCTGGCGTGACCGGCCTTTACCGAAGCAGCGAAGGGTTGACGGGCGATGCCGTTTGGGGAACGCGCGCACGCTGGACCATGCTCAGCGGCAAGATCGGCGACGAAGAGGTGACGCTGGCGATTCTGGACCACCCGAAAAACGTCGGCTATCCGACCTACTGGCACGCGCGCGGCTACGGTCTGTTCGCTGCCAACCCGCTCGGGCAAGAAGTCTTCAGCCGAGGGCGCGAGAAATTGAACTTCGCGCTCGAACCCGGTCAGTCCGTAACCTTTCGCCATCGCTTGTTGATCATTTCCGGCCCTGTCGAGCCGAAACAGATCGAAGAGCAGTACAGCAGGTTCGCGAGCGAAGCGAGGTAGGGATGTATCGGCCGGACGCGCCCGCGTCTTCCCCAGACGAAACAACAGGTTCGCAAGCGAAATAGAGCCTTCGGCCCCGCCGCGGAGAGCGGTTCTTCCGGCGAGAAGATCGAGACAAAGAAGGAGCGAAAGAGAATGGACGGGAAATCGGAGCAATCCGCCGCCATGCCCGCCGCTGCTTCGACAGTGGGCGCTGCTGCTGAGATCACCGCGCAAGAGACAGCGCGTCCGCGCGTCGGAAACCTACGCTGGACCATCTGTGCGCTGCTCTTCTTTGCCGCGACGATCAACTACATCGATCGCCAAGTGATCGGCATTCTTAAGCCCGTTTTGGAGCGGGAGTTCGGTTGGAGCGAGATCGACTACAGCAACATCGTCTTCTCGTTTCAACTCGCTTACGCGATCGGACTGCTCGGCATCGGGCGGTTGATGGACTGGCTTGGGACGCGACTCGGGTTCAGTCTGGCCGTTGCCGTGTGGAGCGTGGCGGCGATGGCCCACGCCGTAGCCCGCTCCGTCTTCGGCTTCAGCGCGGCGCGGTTCGCCCTCGGACTCGGCGAAGCGGGCAACTTCCCGGCTTGCATCAAGACCGTAGCTGAATGGTTTCCGCAGCGCGAACGGGCGCTTGCGACGGGCATCTTCAACGCTGGCACCAACGTCGGCGCACTGGCGACGCCGCTGATCGTCCCGTGGATCGCTTACAGGTACGGGTGGCAGTGGGCTTTCATCCTCACCGGTGCGATCGGGTTCATCTGGCTCGCCTTCTGGCTAGCGCTCTACCGGCGGCCCGAAGAGCACCCGCGGCTGTCGGCGACCGAACTTGCATACATCCGCAGCGATCCGCCCGAACCGCAAGGGCGTGTACGCATGGCGCGCCTGTTTCCGCACAGGCAGACGTGGGCCTTCGCTATCGGCAAATTCATGACCGATCCGATCTGGTGGCTCTATCTCTTCTGGTTACCCGATTTCTTCCACAAGAATCACGGCCTCGATCTCAAGAGTTTCGGCCCGCCGCTGGCCGCCGTCTATCTGATCGCCGACGCAGGCAGCGTCGGCGGCGGCTGGCTCTCTTCGGCGCTGATCAAACGCGGGTGGACGGTGAACGCTGGAAGAAAGACGGCTATGCTCGTTTGTGCTCTGTGCGTCGTGCCGGTGGTCTTTGCTTCGCAGGTCGGGAGCTTATGGGCGGCGGTTGCGCTCGTCGGACTAGCGGCCGCGGCGCATCAAGGCTGGTCGGCGAACATCTTCACGCTCGCTTCCGACATGTTCCCGCGGCGCGCCGTCGGCACGGTGGTTGGCATCGGTGGGATGGCTGGGGCGGTGGGCGGCATGTTGATCGCCAAGATCGTCGGTTACGTTTTGGAGTGGACCGGAAGTTATCTTCCCGTTTTCATCATCGCCGGATCGACCTACATGGTCGCGCTGCTCATCATTCATCTGCTCGTGCCGCGGTTGGAACCGGCGCGCCTCGAAGACTAGAGGTGCGTTGCCAGCCGCCACGCCCGCATCGGCGGCGAAGCGCCCATCTTCTCGAGCGCTTTTGCTCCTTCGCTCCCTTCGTCTATTTTCTCCGACGCCGCGCGGTTGCCTGATCAGCGCCGTTCGAATCCGATCCGTTCGCGCACGGCGTAGATCGGTTTCGCCTGCGACTCGTGATAGGTGCGGACGAGCATTTCGGCGAGCAATCCCATCAACAGGAATTGCACGCCAAGCGCGAACATGACGATGGCGAGCAGCGGGAGCGGCGTGCGGATGAAGGATGTCCCTTCGGTCAACTTCTTGACCACTGCCCACAGTGCTGCGAGGAGCGAGATGCCGAAAGCGACCAGCCCGCAGGTGCCGAAGACGTAGATCGGCTTCGTCTGATACGAGGCCATGAATTTGATCGTCACGAGATCGAGGATGACCTTGAATGTGCGCGAAAGGCCGTATTTCGAGCGGCCCATCGTGCGCGGGTGATGCCGGACGGGGATCTCGGTGACGCGCGCTCCGGCCCACGAGGCGTAGATCGGGATGAAGCGGTGCATCTCACCATAGAGCCTCACGTCGGCCAGCGCTTCGCGCCGGTACGCTTTCAATGAGCAGCCGTAATCGTGCAGCTTGACGCCGCTGATCCACGAGACGAGACGGTTGGCGAGCGTCGAAGGAAGGCGACGCGTGAGAAACTTGTCTTTGCGATCTCTGCGCCAGCCTGAAACCACGTCGTATCCTTCTTCGAGCTTTTCGAGTAGACGCTTGATGTCGGCCGGATCGTTCTGCATGTCGGCGTCCATTGGGACGAGGATCCGTCCTCGAGAGGCGTCGATGCCGGCGGCCATGGCTGCGGTCTGCCCGTAGTTTCGTTTGAGGACGATGACGCGCACACGCGGGTCGTTGTCGGCGATTTCGCGCAGTACCTGCAAACTTCCATCGGTGGAGCCGTCGTCGACGTAGATAATCTCCGCCGTGCGCCCCAGTTCCGCCAGCGCTGCATCGAGCTTGGCATGCAACGGGCGCAAGTTCGGCTCCTCGTTGAAGACGGGCAGAAAAACCGACAGGTCCGGTTGTCCGGCAGCGCGATCGCTGAGCGTTTCGATTTGCGTCGCTAGTTCTTCGTAAGTCCTCATCATCCACCTGAAAGCTTTTCGCTGCGCACGGCGGCGCGACCGAGAAACAGGCCAAACGCCGTTTGCCGCATCCACGCCAGATTTCTCTTCGCTTGTGCGCTCCGCGAAAACCGAAAATTTTAAGCTTTTTCGCACGCGAATGGCAAAGGCCCGGGATTCACCACGCGGCCGCTCGGTCGCGGCGGAACCACTCGACGAAGTGTCGGATGCCCACTTCGATCGGGGTCTGCGGGTCGTACCCGAGCAAGCGGCGTGCCTTGGTGATATCAGCAAAGGTCTGCGGCACATCGCCCGGCTGTGGCGGTTGTTGGCTGATCACCGCGCGTTTGCCCAGTTCGCGCTCGAGCAGCGCGATTAGCTCGCGAAGTTCAACGGTGCGCGATTCGCCCAGATTGATGATCTCGTAACGGCTTGCGCGGTAGTCGATCGCGGCGCGCACGCCTTGCAGGATGTCGTCGATGTAGGTGTAGTCGCGCCGCGTCGTGCCGTCGCCGAAGACCGGGATCGGACGCCCCTCGTCGATCAAGCGCGCGAACTTGTGAATTGCGAGGTCGGGTCTTTGCCGCGCGCCGTAGACGGTGAAGAACCGTAGACAGATGCAGCGTATGTCGTAGAGGTGTGAGTAGGTGTGACAAAGAAGCTCACCCGCCGCTTTAGTCGCGGCGTAAGGCGAAATCGGTTGCCGGATGGGATCTTCTTCGTTGAAGGGGACTTTGGCGTTGATGCCGTAGACCGACGACGATGAGCCGAAGATGAACTGTTCAATACCCTGCTCGCGAGCGCATTCGAGCAGGTTGAGCGTGCCGCCAACGTTGGTTTCCGTGTAGAGGAAAGGTTCGCGCAAAGATGGGCGAACGCCGGCGCGCGCCGCCAGATGTACGATCACGTCGTAGCGATCGCGGGCGAACAACGAACGGAGCATCTCGCGGTCGCGTATGTCGCCCTCGATCAAGCGGAAGTCATCGCGGCCGACGTGAGCGGCGATGTTGGCCCGTTTGATCTGCGGATCGTAGAAGTCGTTGAAATCGTCGAGCACCGTAACATGCCAACCGCCTTCGCCGAGCAGCCGGTCGACGAGATGCGACCCGATGAATCCGGCGCCGCCCGTCACAAGCGCGCGTCTTGAAATTCGCAAAGTTTTCGCTCCTCTCTGGAAGAATTTGGCACAGCGAAGCCGATCTTTACGCTTCGACCGACAGCGGTCCTCAAGTCCGGCTCCGGCTGCGGTCGTCGCTCCGCTGAACCGTGTCCGACCGTCCGGCGCCCAAGCTCCGTTTCATCGTGCGTAACGACCCATCAACTGCGCCTCGGTCAAGACGTGTCCGCGCATGGCTTCGAGTAGCTCCTGTTTGGTTTTGCCCGCCGGCAGACCCAACTTGCGGTCGAGCGCGTAGAGCTTGAAGAAGTAGCGATGCGTTCCGCGTGGCGGACACGGGCCGCCATAGCCGATCTTGCCGAAATCGTTGCGCCCTTGCTTCGCTCCGTTGGGCAGCGTTTCTGCGGGCGGCACCCCCTCGGAAAGCTCTCGCGCATCCGGTGGAAGGTCATAGATCACCCAGTGAACCCACGTCCCGCGCGGCGCGTCCGGATCATCGGCGATCAGCGCGATGCTCTGCGTCTCGCGCGGCGGATCCGTCCACGCGAGCGGCGGGGACACGTCTTCTCCGTCGCAAGTGTACTTCTGCGGGATCAGCCCCCCATCTTGAAAGGCTGCGCTCGTGATCTTCATCGCCACACCTCCTTTCTGTGCCTGCCGTTCGACGTTCTTCGACGAAACCTGTTTCGCTTCGTGGCACGCGCACAAGCAAGCGAAAAGCAGCAGAAGTGACAAGCGCCGTTCGATCTTTCGATGCGCGGTCGACATGGAAACCGTTCCTCGCGTTTCATTCTCGCGCCACCGAGGGCGAACGTTCAAGCCGCGCGCTGTTGACGAAGATTCCGCTTCAATCATCAAGGCGCGCGCTTCTTTCACCCGAAAGAGCTAGTTCGGTTGCGCGAACGACGAGCGTGGTCGTCCAGCGTAGGTCGTGCGGCGTGTAGAGCGCCCGTTCTCCGCGCTGCGCGCGACGAAATGTTTCAATGTACATGGTGCGATGTCCTTTGTCGCGCCGCGCGCGCCGGTGCACGACGCGGCGTCCGTCCCACGTGACGTTCAGCGTGCGGTAGTCGTCGATCTCGACGGTCATTCGATCGCGGCGGATCTCCAAGCGTTCTTGGACGCCAAGCGTGGCGTCGCCGCGCGAGGTCGCGGCGATGACGGCGGTGGACCCGTCGTCGAACGCGATGGACAGCGTGCGTTCTTCGTCGGGCCATTCGACGACGGGCGGCGAAAGGACTATCTCCACGGGACGCGCCCGATCGCCGACGAAGTGGACCGCAAGATCTATCCAGTGGCATAGGTTGCCCGTGATGCGCGTTCCCTCTTTGGGCCAGCGATACCAGTGCGCATCGGGAATCTCCACCTCTTTGACACGACAAAGAATGGTCAGCGGTCCGGTCACTTCATCGAGCAGGCGGCGCGCTTGGCGCGTAAACGGGGCGAAGCGCCGGTTGAATCCCACTTCGATGAAGGCGCACGGATCGCGCAGCGCTTCGAGCAACAAGCATAGATCCTCGCGCGTGACGGCGGGCGGTTTTTCAACCAGCACCTTTTTGCCGAGGCGCGCGGCTTCCGCCGCGATCTGCGCGTGCGTGTCGTGATACGAAGCGACGACGATGAAGTCCGTCTCCGGTGGCGCGATGGCTGCGCGCCAGTCGGTCAGCGCGCGCGCAAAGCCGAATCGTTCTTTGGCATGTGCAGCGAAGAGCGGTTCCAGATCGGCGATCGCGTCGAGACGCGCCCCAGCGCGCCGAAGCGCCGGGATGATCTGCGTGCGCGCGTAATCGCCGGCAGCGATGACGGCGACGCCGCCGCCGCTGGCGTGCCCGCGGCTCGCGCTTGCCGCATCACGATCGGCCGAGCTTGGTGGCGCGAGCGCTTCGATCTCTGGAGAGCGCAAAGTCGCTTGCATGTTGTCGCCGGGTGCGGCGAGCGCTTCGCCGACTGCGCGGAGCAGCCGAATGGCTTCCACCGGCGGCGGCTCGTCCGAATAGAAGTTGTAACCAGCAACTCTCAGCCACGCTTGTTGCGCGTCGGGCACCGCTCGCCGAACGGCAGCCATCAACTCTTCCGCGCTGGGCCAGCGGTCGAGCGGCGCGATCAGTTCACGATGAAAGAGCATGCGTTCGGCGCAGCGTGGGTGGCGCGTTCCCAAACAGAGCACTGGTGCCGTTTCGCTCGCTTCGACGAGCGCGCCCACGGCGAGAACGACATGAAAATCGCCGGTCAATAGTTCCTGTTCTCTTTTGGAGCGGATCTTGTTCCACGTCGCCACAGGACCTTCGGCGAGCACGAAGCGCCACACCTTGCGCCACGAACGCGCCATCGCCCGTTGATCGTGCGGTGCGACGCGGGCGAGCGGCACCGCGAAACGGACGTTGACGAGCGCGCATGGTCGATAGAGCGCGTAACACGGAACATCGCACCAGCGGTCACGAAAAAGATATTTCATGCCTTCTCGCTGCGCTGCTGTCGCCGGTCGAGACCAGAGCTTTTGCCGAAGGGCGCGCTTGTTCGGACGATCCCGCGCGCACGGTCGCGTGAGTCGCCAACAAAAAGGAGCGTTTGTCGTTCGTTGTGCCGCACGGCTCAGCGCGATGAAGCTGAATCTCGTTCGAGTCGCGGGCGAAAAGAGCGCTGCTCTTCCGCCGCGCGTCTTCTGGCTAGCGCCGCTTCGATCAAGTCGCTCACCCATTCGGCGCGCGCGTCCCACGTGCCGCCGGCGACCGCCCGTTGTCTTGCGCGACGGGCGGCAGGATCGGTTTCGCCGAGCGCTTCATCGACGAGGCGAATGAACTCATCGCGGCTGCGCGCGATGCGCAGCACATCGGCCATCGTCTCGTATTCCGGAAGCGGCGAGATGACGACCGGCAATCCGGTCGCCAAGTACTCGCGCACCTTGATCGCCGAGCCGTAACTGGTCCAGACGTTATCGATGTCCCACGGCAGCACGCAGACGTCGAATCCGGCGGCGTACCGCGGCAGCTCTTCGTAAGGAACCGGCGGCAGAAAGTGGACGTTCGGCAGACTTTCGATCTCGATTCCGCGCGCGCGATTTCCAATGAAGACCCAGTGCCAAGAAGGGCGCATGCGCGCTGCCAAACGGATCAACTCTTGATCGATCAACCACGGATCGATGGCGCCGAAGTAGCCGAGTCGCGGGCGCTGGATGCGCGCGACTTCGGGCGCGACCTCCACACGCCCGCTCGTCACTTGCGCGAAGTGATCGAAGTCGACGGCTTGTTCCAGCAGGTATGATTTCTCGCGCCCGCGTTCGGCCTCATTGAAGAGCTTGCGCCCCGAGTAGAAAACGATATCGGCTAGTTCGATCGCACGGTCATGAAGGCGGCGGATCTTGGCCGGATCGGTCGCATGATCCATGGTGTTCGCGTCGTATTTGTCGGATACCTGATAGATGACGAGCGATTCGCCGAAGCGCCCGATCATCTCCGCCGCCGTCGGAATGGCGATCCACAGAATGGGCGCGCGAAGCCCGCGCCGACGCGCGATGGTTCCGACCTGCGCTTCGAGCAGAAGGCGGTTGACGGCGCGGGCCAAAGCGTTGCCGAAAAATGGCACCGTCGGCGGCGAGATCACCGCGATGCCCTCTTCAGTCTCGCGCATGAAGCGCAGGTAAGAGCGGAGCTTGCGCGCGATGCGCGGCAGCAAATCCTTGTGCGTGAGCGCGGGCAAGCCCATCGAGATCGAATTGACGAAGATGACGCGGTTGCCCGCGCGCGCGAATCGGCGCATCAGGTGGTTCTTCGAGTGTGGATGGTGATAGAACCAATCCTCGCCTCCGAAGCAGATGATGCTTTCGCCTGAGATCATTCGTTCCGGGTCTTTGACACGATCACATTCGAACCGGCGCAGAGCGCCGCTCGGCATGCGGACGCAACGAGCGCGTTACAGGTTATTTGAAATGGCGCGTGGCTCGCAAGTTCGCCGCCGCTCGCACAAGACGCGCCGCCAGCCGAGGGCGCGGTGAAAGCGGTGCCACGCCGCCTCTTGAACGTTTCCGAGAGGTGCTCCGTGACGGGCGACGAGCCAACGTTGCTGCTAAAATGGGCGAGCGAGGGCGAAAGATTCGGTGAAGATCCTGCTCATCGGTCCGCTGCCGCCGCCGCTCGGGGGCGTCAGCGTCTTTTTGAAGCGACACAAACGCGCGCTCGAACGTGAAGGGCACGAAGTGGAAGTGCTCGACCGAACGAAGCTCGGTCGTTGGCGTTACGCTTGGCATCTGTGCTTCGGGCGGCTGCATGATTACGACCTCGTTTCGGTGCACGTGCAATCGCTCTGCGTGCCCTTGATTCTGCTCGCGCGAGGGTTGGCGCCGCGCACGCAACTGATGGATCACAACTGGCGACGAGCCGAAACATGGAGGCAGTGGCAACGACGGGCGTACAGCGCGTTTCTCGCGCGCTGCCGCGAACTCGTGCTCATCAACGGCGAGATCAAATCTTATTATGCGGAGCACGGCATCGCGCTCGCGCGGCGCACCACGATCCGTTCCCCGTTCATTCCGCCGCCCGCCGACGAAGAGCGCGCGATTCTGGAAAGCTATCCATCCGAAGTGCATGCTTTCGTCTGCCGCGCCGCGCCGCTCGTGCTCGCCAACGCGCCGCGCATCGTCTTTTACCGCGGCATGGATCTGTACGGTTTGGATATGTGCGTCGATCTCGTCGCCGAACTCAAACGAGATCATCCGCAAATCGGACTGTTGTTCGCGCTGGCTGAGGTGGGAGAACCCACTTATCTTCGGCGGATCGAAGAGCGCATCGGCGCTTTGGGGATCAAAGAGAACTTTCATTTCATGACCGGTCATCGAGAGATGTGGCCGTTGTTCAAACGCGCGCAACTTTTCGTGCGCCCGACTTGCGCGGATGGCTATGGGATCAGCGTCGCCGAAGCCCTCCACTTCGGCTGTCCGGCGGTCGCCAGCGACGTTTGCACGCGCGCGCCCGGAACGATCATCTTCCGCAATCGAGATCGGGAGGATCTTTTGCGCCGATGCCGTCAAGCGCTCGACAAGCGCTGTTCAATCGCTCGCTGAAACTGCTCGTGCGTCGCTTCAAGTTCCGACGGGGGCGCGAACGGCTCATCGCCTTTGCCATGCGACGTGTCGCCGGATGGGAACTCGAGCGCGATCGTTGGGGAAACCTCTTCCTGTTGGATCTGGCGAACTACATTGATTGCCGGCTCTTTCTCGAAGGCTCCTACGAAGCTGAAACGGTGCACGTCCTGCGCCGCGCCGCCGAGGAGCAGGGCTACACGCACTTCGTCGATGTCGGCGCGAACATCGGCGTGTATACCGTGACGCTTGGTTCTTGCCCATTCGTCGAGCGCGTCTTCGCTTTCGAGCCGGATGCGCAAAACCGCGCGCAGTTGATGGCCAACCTGCTGCTCAATGGGTTGGACCGGAAGGTCGAACTCTACGGTCTCGCTCTTTCATCGCGCGAGGGCGAGGCGGTTTTGCACCGAAGCGACGAGCCAAAGGCGTTCGATGCCGGAAAGCGCAATCCCGGAACGCACTCGCTTCGTTTCAACGCCGTCCGTCATACAGCCACCACGGCGGTTGTCCGGACCGAAAGATTGGATCACCTGCTGCATCTTCGCAACGAGAAGATCATCGTCAAGATAGATGTCGAGGGGCACGAGCTAGAGGTCTTGCGCGGCATGACCGAGCTTTTGAAGCGCAACCGATGCTTCTTGTCGGTCGAGCTGTTCGGCGAAAACTTGGAAGCGGCGACCGCGCTGCTGGCGAACCTAGGCTACGCCTTGCGCCATCGTTTCGGCGAAGCGAACTACATCTTTGCTAAAGAGAAGTCCACCGAAACGGCGTGATGCAAGCGAATTTCTTCTAGAGCAAAGCGAACTACGTTTTCGCTAGAGAGAAGAGGCGCTGACGCGCGCCGCTGATCAAACGTGCGAGTTCTTCGTGGCGCGGCCAGAGGAATTCGCTGAACGGCAGTCCCGTGCGACGATGGAAGTAGAGTGCGACGAGGAAGAAGATCAGCGCGTAGCTCAAGGTTGAAGAGATGGCTGCCCCCAACGCTCCCCAGCGCGGCACGAGCAGCAGATTGAGCGCGAGGTTGACGCCTAGCGTGGCGAGCCAGAAGAGCGGAACGGCGCGCGGCAGTCCCAACCCGACGAAGTGCTGGACCAACACCATCTGTAGCCCGAGCAGGTAAGCGCCGGGCAGCAGCAGCCAGAATTGGGCGACCGACGCGCGAAACTCCGCGCCGTATGCTAGGGGCAACAGCAGACTGCCGGGCACGCACGCGAGACAGACGATGAACATGACGAAAGCGACGTGCCTGCTCGTCCGCGCCGCCGTGTTGCCCGAGGCATCTTGCGCCGCGGCGATGCGCGGGAAGAGAAGAGAACCGATGACGTTGGGGAGCATGAGCAACAGCAGCGCCATTTGCGACGCGACCGCATAGATGCCTACTTCGGCCGCTCCGCGCAGCCAGTTGACGATGAACAGATCGGCGCGCAGAACCAGCGTCGAAGCGATCATCAACACGTGGTATTTCGCCCCGTAGCCTGCCATGCGTCGAAAAAGCGCAAGATCGGGCTTCCAACGCGCGCGTTCGCGGTGATCAAGTTGTCTCCAGAGCAGCGCGGCGACGAGGAGACAAGCGCCGACAACGGCCAGCGTGTTCAACAAGACGAGCGCTGTCAATCCCGCTTTGAAAAGCACGAGCGCTAAGAGCGCGTTGAGAAGCAGGGCAGATTGGCCCAGCAGGTCGAGCAGGCTGTAGCGTTCGACGCGCCCGAGGGCGAGGAAGAGGTTCAGCGCGAGCAGCGTGAAGATCTGAAACGGGATGGCGATGGTGGCGAGAACCAGAAGTGCGGGTGAAATCGCGCCGAAGAAGCGCGGCGCGGCCAGCGACCAAAAGACGATGCCTGCGGCCAACAAGCTTCCGACGGAAAAGGAGTAGAGGATCGCGTTGGCGAAGGCAGGAGCTAGCCAGCGACGATCGCGTGCGACGTAGTAAGTGGTCGCTGCCGCCGGTCCGGCGACGCCGAACTGCGCGGCGTTGTTGTTGATGGCATTGAGCACGCCGTAGATGCCGAACCCGACCGGACCGAGATGGCGGGCGACGATGACGCCAGCGAAAAAGCTATTGAGCGCCATCGCAAAGCGCGTTGCGAGGGTGAGCGCTGCGCCGCGCGCGAAAGTCGCGACCCGCGGCCCGCGTGACGGCAGCGGTTGGCCCGCCGCGCGCTCTAGCTCGGCTCGATCCATTGTTCGTACCACAGGCTCAGATTGAGCAAGCACCAGAGGTGGAAGCCCCAATCGCGCGCGCCGCGACGGTGCTCGTCGATGAGGCGGGCGATGAAGGAATAGTCGAAGAGCCGTCGGCGGCGCAGCGAAGAACCGAGCACATGCTGGTCCAGTAGTCCGCTGTCATCGCGCAACCATCTGCTCGCCGGCGCGCCGAAGCCGCGTTTTCGTTGCCACAGGACGTCCGCCGGCAGAATCTTTTCGAGCGCCCGTTTCAAGATCCACTTGCCGTTTTCGCCGACGATCTTCAGGTGTTGCGGCACGCTCAACGCGTGTTCGACCAGATGCTGATCGAGAAACGGAACGCGGGCTTCGACCGAGGTCGCCATCGTGATCTTGTCGACGCGCATCAAGAGCAGTTCGGGCAGACGCACTTTCAGTTCGAGATAGGTCATGCGCGCGAGAAAATCTGACTGCGGACGCTCTTCGGCGATGCGCGTCAGGTGCGCGAGCACCGTGCGCCGCGCCGCTCCTCCGCCGAGACGACCGAGCAACCGCGCTTTGCTTCTTTCGTCGAAGACGATCGCGCCGCCCCAGAACAGAGGATCGCCTGCGCCGAAGCGACGGACGATTTCGACGCCCAATGGGTTGCCGCCCGCCGCTTCCAACGCCGGCAGGGCAAAGGCCGAAACTGCGCGCTTGACGGCGCGCGGCAGCCTCTCGGCTCGCCGCCAGAGCCTTTCGTGAATTTGCAAATGGCGGCGGTAGTTCGCGTAGCCGCAAAAGATCTCGTCCGAGCCTTCGCCGACTTGAACGACCACGGTGCCGGCGTTGCGGGCAAGCTGCGCGACGTAGTAGAGCGGGACGCACACCGGATCGGCGATCGGTTCGTCTTGATGGAAGACGAGGCGCGGCAGAAACTCGGTCATCTCTTCGTGACCGACGAGGATCTCGTGGTGGTCGGTGGCGAAGATCTGCGCGATGCGCCGCGCTTGCGCAAACTCGTTGAATGCGTCGTCATCGCGAAAGCCGACGGTGAACGTGCGCACCGGTTGCGTCATCTCTTCGGCCATCAATGCGACGTTGGCCGATGAATCAACACCACCCGAAAGAAAGACGCCGAATGGAACGTCCGCCATCATCCTTTTTCGGATGGAGGCGCGCAGCAGGCGCAATATCTCCGCCGCGTGCTCTTCTTCGCTCAGTTCGGCTGGCGCGATCGGCGGAAGAGCGTCCCAGTAACGTTCGACCTTCAAGCTCCCATCGCGCGTGCAGACGAGCATGTGGCCTGCGGGCAGCTTCATTATCCCGGCGAAGAGCGTGCGCGGCGCTGGAACGGTCAAAAAGGTCAGATACTCCCCGAGCGCCTCCTCGTTCATCTCGGTCGGTACTTCAGGGTGGACGAGAATCGCTTTGATCTCGGAAGCGAAGATGAGACGCCCGTTGCGCTGACAGAAGTAGAGCGGTTTGACGCCCAAGGGATCGCGCGCCAACACGAGCTGTTCGCGCTCGCCGTCCCACAGGGCGATGGCGAAATCGCCTTCGATCATCGAGACGAACTCGGTCCCGTGCTCTTCGTAAAGATGAAGGATCGTCTCGCTATCGGTGCGCGAACGGTACCGGTGGCCGCGCGCTGCCAACCTTGCACGAAGTTCGGCGTGATTGTAGATCTCACCGTTGAAGCTGAGCCAGATACGGCGATGATCGCAGCCGCGCATCGGTTGATGACCGGCAGCGGAAAGGTCGATGATCGAAAGCCGGCGGTGGCCTAGTCCGAGCCTGCCGTCATCGAGCACGACGATGCCGCTCGCGTCCGGCCCGCGATGGCTCATCGCGTCGCGCATCCGTTCGAGCGTGGGCGCGTCCACCTTGGCACCCGCCGCGCTCGAATATTCCCACACTCCGCAAATCCCGCACATCCTAGAGCACGAAATCTAGATTCGTCTTGCGTGCCGAGCCCATGCGCTTTGCAGCGCACGGAAATGATCGTACGCGCCATCTCCTTCACTCGATGGGCGAAAGATCGCGCGCGCCCGGTTCCATTAAGACGGAAAAGCGATCCTGATGCAAGCGCTCGATCAGTTCCTCGGCAGCGCGCCGATCGGTTGCGGCGCAAACCGGAACGAGCGCCCAAGAGAGGACGAGTGGAGCAGCGGCAGCATGCGTCCACACGACTGCTTGCGAAGCGCGACGCTCGCCGTAGTGGCGCGAAGTCCAGCGCGCTTCGATCTCGGGCGTTTGGCGCAGGTCCAGCGGCACGACGAGCAGCGATGCTTCTCGGCGATGATCGCGCGCTTCCACTGCCGCGTGGTCCAGCGGTTCAACGGTGAGTCCGGCGTCGAAATGGAAGACGATCTTGAAGCGGTGCGTTCCCGTGCCGAGGAGCGCATCCTCGATCAACCAAAAGAGCCTGCGCTTATCGAAGAAGACGGCGCGCCGATGCGTGATCGGTTGCGAGAGTCGGCCGTATCCATAGTGCTCGGCGATGACGTGATCGGCGTCCGGTCCGGCGTCCCAGCGAAGGACGCGCGGGCGAGCTTGGTCGCCGATTGCAAAGGGCGTCAGCCGATCCGTTTCGTTCTGTTCCTCGTCGTCCACTTGGATGGTTGAATGAAAAGCGGTGGAGCGAAACATGTGCCGCGCGTCAAGATCGGCTCCATAGACATAGCTTCCGGGATCACGCACGAAAACTCTTCCGCACGCGGCGACTTCGATGCTCAACGCGTCGTTGTGCGCGTGCGATCCGCGTCCGTTCAACCCTGTGCGCGTCGCATTGAAGAGAAGGTAGCGATCCCGCGCGCGTTGGATGTAGATGCCAGCATCGGGAAACGCGGCAGAAGCGGGCGGCGAACTCAGCGGAAGCGAACGAAAGCGGGCGACTGCTTCTTCGCCGCCGGTCCAGAACAGTTCGACTGGCGTTTCGTCCGACGTTTTGAGATCTGGTGCGTCGAACGCCACCGCGCCGATGGCGAGAAGATAGGCGTGATCGTCCGCTTCGCGATCCAGAAAAGGAAGGAACTGCCCGCCGTCGGTGTCACCGACAAGCGGCGCGCGGCCATCAGGGCGCAAATAGGCGCGAACGTAACCGAGCATCGCGCGCAACTTCGCTTCGTACCGTTCGCCCAGATCGATGCGGTTGGCGCGGCAGAGGAGGAGCGTATAAAGGAGCATTTCGAGCACGAAGCGGTGGTAGCCTGTGGACGATTCATCGTCGGCACCGTCGTCGAGAATCTGCTTATCGAGTTCGGCCCGCAGTTCGCGCAGCGCTAGATCGCGCCAATCCCGCGCAGCGCTCAATTCCGGCAACAGCAGGCCGAGCCACAATAGCCCGACGAGATCGGCAAGGTAGTGATTGCTTGTCGCCAGATACGAAAACTCAAGGTTCCGCCTGATGTGTGCGCCGTGTTCATCGAAAAGGGCGAGCATCATCTTCAATCGCTCGACCGTCATGCTCGGCGAGCGGCGCAGCAGTTCGAAGACGGCGAGCAGATTGACGGCGCGCAGCGCGACTTCCATCGCGCAGGCCCAGTTCGGGCCGTATCCTACCGGATTGGCCGCGCGCCAACTGGTTATCTGTCGCCAGCATTCTTCGCTCCACCGTTCGTTCGGCGAGACGCTCCACGCGCAAGCGAGCTTCAGCAGATGGCCCAGCCGGTTGAGTTCCCAAAGAACGCGCACGTCGGATCCATCGCCGCGCACCAGTTCGAAGTCCGCATGAAAAAGGAGCGGCCACGACGTTTTCGATAGGGGGCAGCGCCGCCAGTCGATCTCGCGTCCCCATTGCACGCTGCCGAAGCCGAGAAGCGGCCAGCGGTGTTCATCTGCGATCTTCTGCGCCGTGATGCGTAGCTCTTCCGCTTCCCGCGGGAAAAGCCGTGCGTAGGCGTGCGGAGCCGAAACGAGGCCGGGAAGCGGAGCGGGCCCACGCCGCGCACGGAAGTATCCGAGCAGCGCGCCGTCCGAAAGGCGCTGGAATTCCGGCGCAAGTCGAGCCTGGCGCGCACGCTGGCGCGCAAGTTCGATGCGCTCTAATCGACGGAGCGCGTGGGTCTTGGTCCGCCGCCACGCTTCGAGCGCGAACGCCCACCACGGCGCGTCGCCGCGCGTTGCCCATTGGATCCGCCGCATCAGCTTCACGCCGAGAATCTTCCCGTTGCTTGCGCGAAGAGGCAAGCCGTCACGCGCTATTTCGGCAGCGCTGGCTGTCGAATCACGCGGCGCACGTCTCGAAAACAATTCGACGAATCAATGCGCAGCGCCGTCTGTCGAATCACGGAGTGTGGGGTTCGAAAGCGGGTGAAGTCGCGTTTCGTTTCCGCCCCGAAGGCGAGGGGCGCGATTCTTCGGTTGAATCGAGGTCAACCCCTGCTCGCGGACGCTTCGATGAGCGCATCGAGGATGCGCTCCGCCGTCTGTCCATCCCACAGCGGCGGGCGCGCGACTGCCGAGCGGTTGTGCGCTTCGAGCGCGCGCATGGCTTCGCCGACGATGCGCCCGCTGTCCGTTCCAACCACTCGATTGGTTCCCATCTCGACGGTGATCGGGCGTTCCGTGTTCTCGCGCAAGGTCAAACAGGGGATGCCAAGGGCTGTGGTTTCTTCTTGGATACCGCCGGAATCGGTGAGCACCAAGCGCGCGCCGCTCAGCAGACGAAGAAAGTCCAAGTATCCTAGCGGCGGGGTGAGGCGCACGTGGCTGGGGTCCAACGCATCGTCTAACCCGAACTCGACGAGCCGCGCACCGGTGCGCGGATGGACCGGGAAGACGACGGGCAATCTTTCCCCGATCGCGCTGAACGCATCGAGCAGACGGGCGAGCGTCGGCGGATCATCAACGTTGGATGGGCGGTGCAGCGTCGCCACCGCGTAATCGCGCGGGAGCCGCAAACGCTCGTGTATGTCGGACGAAGCAGCGCGCTCTAGATTCTCCAGCAGCGAATCGATCATCACGTTGCCGACGAATCTGATCTTCTCCGGCGCGATGCCTTCGCGTCGCAAGTTCTCGTTTGCGTCAGGCGAAGGCGTCAACAGCAGATCGGCGATCTGGTCGGTCAGCAGCCGGTTGATCTCTTCCGGCATGGTCCGGTCGTAGCTGCGAAGTCCGGCTTCGACGTGCGCGACGCGAACGCAGAGTTTGGCGCAGACCAAAGCGCAAGCCAGCGTAGAGTTAACATCGCCGACGACGACGACCCAGTGAGGACGTTCGCGCACGACGACGGGCTCGAAGCGCACCATGACGGCTGCCGTCTGCTCGGCGTGCGTGCCTGATCCGACGCCGAGATAAACGTCCGGTTCGGGAAGAGCCAGATCGCGCAAAAAGGCATCGGACATCTGTGCGTCGTAGTGTTGCCCGGTGTGAACCAACAACGGAGCGAATTCATGCGCGCGGCGCCGCATCGCGCGCACGATAGGCGCCACTTTCATGAAGTTCGGACGCGCGCCAGCGACGACGATCGTTTTGAGCATCGGGACCGAAAAACTCGACCGAGACGGTCACAGGCGAATGATGCGCGCCTTGGCCTTTTGGCGTAGATCACCGTTCAAAGCGTTTCGCGTGTCGACGATCAAGCGCGCGTGTTCGACGACCAGCTTGTAATCCACCTTGCTGTGATCGGTGACGATGACGACGCAATCGGCCGCCGCCAATTCTTCCGGCGTCAGAGCGACCGAATGGAGCGGATCTCCGCCCGCTTGCGTGTGCGCGTCATCGAAGCGGACTTCCTCCACATGAGGATCATGGTAGCGCACGTCGGCACCTTTAGCGCGCAGCCGGTCAATGATCGAAAGGGCCGGACTTTCGCGCACGTCGTCGACATCCTTTTTGTAAGCGACGCCGAGCAAGAGCACGCGCGCGCCTTTGAGCGCTTTGCGATCATCGTTCAGCCCGTCGATGACGAGCTGGACCACATGCTCCGGCATGCGAGAATTGACCTCTTCGGCCAGCGAGATGAAGCGCGACTCGAACCCGTGCTGCCGTGCCTTCCACGAAAGATAATGCGGGTCGAGAGGAATACAATGCCCTCCTATCCCTGGTCCCGGATAGAAAGGCATGAAACCGAAAGGCTTGGTCGCAGCGGCGCGAATCACTTCCCATGTGTCGATGCCGAGCGCGTAACAAAGGCGCGCCATCTCGTTGGCCATGCCGATGTTGACAGCGCGGAAAGTGTTCTCGAGAAGCTTGGCCGCTTCCGCCACGCGCGCCGAACTGACGGGATGAACCTCGTTGACGATCTGACCGTAGAGCGCCGCGGCCGCTTCGGTCGAAGCCGGACTGACTCCGCCGACCACCTTCGGGATGTTGTGCGTTTGGTACTTGGGATTGCCCGGATCGACCCGTTCGGGACTGAAAGCGAGCAGGAAATCCTGATCGAGCTTCAATCCGGTCTCTTCAAAGGCTGGTAGCAGCACTTCGTCGGTCGTGCCCGGGTAAGTGGTTGATTCGAGGACGATCAGTTGCCCGCGCCGCAAGTTGCGCTTGATCTCTTCGCTCGCGGCGAGGATGTAGGAGATATCCGGTTCTTTGGTCTTTCTGAGCGGCGTCGGCACGCAGATGATGATGCAATCGCAGTCGCGTAACCGATCGAAGTCGGTCGTCGCATCCAAGTGGCCAGCTCCGACGACCTCCTTCAAGATCGCCGACGGCACATCGCCGATGTACGAATCGCCGGCTTTGAGGCGTTCGACTTTGCGGTGATCAACCTCAAAGCCGAGCGCGCGAATGCCTTTGCGCGCAAACTCCACGGCCAGCGGCAAGCCGACGTAGCCGAGGCCGATCACACCGACGCTGGCGCGTTTCTTCTCGATCGCCTCTATCAACTTCTCTTTGATCATGATCGATTGATCCAACGTAGAAATGGTTTATGAGAGATCCAATCGGGCAACATTCAATGAAAATACGAACGACGCTCTCTTTCCAGTTCGTTCGTCTCCTTGTGCAGCATCACGGCGCGTCAGGCCGCAAGCGCAGCCAGTCGGCATTCACTTGCGAACGCGCACCCACCGACAAAGTCCTTAAATTTACCACAAGGTGCAAGATCGAGCTAATCTGCGCTGATGGGACAGAGGCTGGCCGAAGCTGCGTTGTTCCACGGCACCGTACGATCTTCGCGCGCTGCGGCTAGAGCACCTCTTTGCCCCGCTTCGGCGGCGCCGGAGCTGTCGCCGTCGCCTTGATCGTGCCGCGTCCGCTGAAGGCGTCCGAAGCGTCGCAAGGCGCGGGGGCGAAGTCGATCTGCATGCGCGCTTCTTCTGCGTCGGCGAAGCTTCCGGTGGCGCTCAAGCCGCTGCATGACCGCGCCCGCATCAAGCGCGTCGTCGTGAGCACCTATCAGTCCGTCTCCGGCACCGGCAAGGAGGCGATGGACGAGCTGTGGAACCAGACCAAGGGGCTCTATGTCCCTGGTCAGGAGGTCGCGCCCAAGGTCTATCCCCGCCAGATCGCCTTCAACGTCATCCCGCATATCGACGTCTTCATGGAGGACGGCCAGACGCGCGAGGAATGGAAGATGGCGGTGGAGACCAAGAAGATCCTCGACCCCGCCATCAAGGTCACCGCGACCTGCGTCCGGGTGCCGGTCTTTGTCGGCCATTCGGAAGCCGTCAATGTCGAATTCGAGGAGTTCCTCGACGAGGAGGAGGCCCGCGACATCCTGCGCGAGGCGCCGGGCTGCATGGTGATCGACAAGCGCGAGCCGGGCGGCTATGTCACCCCCATCGAATGCGTGGGCGACTATGCCACCTTCATTTCCCGCATCCGGCAGGATCCGACGGTGGAGAACGGTCTCAACATGTGGATCGTGTCGGACAACCTGCGCAAGGGTGCCGCCCTGAACGCGGTGCAGATTGCCGAGGTGCTGGGCCAGCGGGCCCTGAAGAAGGGCTGAGGCGCGGCCAGGGCGGGGCCGGCGCGCGGGCAGCCCGCCTGCGTCCTGCCCCGTCCGGGATGGCCTGCCGCGCCGCCCGGGGCATCCGGCTCAGCGCATCAGGCGCGGCAGATCCCCCGTGAGGCCCGCCGCCTCGCGGATGAAGGCGCGGCGCAGGGGGGGAAGGCGGTTGACGGCCGCCAGCCCCAGATCGCGGACCAGACGCAGCGGCGCGATGTCGTTGGAGAAGAGCCGGTTGAAGCCGTCGGTCGCGAAGGCGAGCGCGGCCGTATCGAAGCGCCGCCAGCGGGCATAGCGCTCCAGGACGGCTTCTGTGCCGATATCCTCGCCCCGCGCCCGGGCTTCGGCCAGCACCTCGGCCAGGGCGGCGACATCGCGCAGACCGGCATTGAGCCCCTGCCCGGCGATGGGGTGGATGCCGTGCGCGGCATCCCCGACCAGCGCCAGCCTCTCATCCACGTAGCGCGCCGCGTGCAGGGCGCTGATCGGGTAGGAC
>CAKZOF010000607.1 GCA_937135995.1 uncultured Pyrinomonas sp. | reverse complement strand
CGACCATGTTGACGTAGAGCGAGTCGAAGACCTTCGGGTGGCGCGCCATGGCTGCCGCCAGCGTCGAACCCTCTTCGACGTCCTGACGGATCTGCGCGATCGTCTGTTTGAAAAATTTATTCTCCTGTTGCTCGGAGAGGATGTCGAGGCACTGAACCAGAGGCAGGCCGGCATCGATCATCACGGAGAACTGGCGCGTGAAGATGGCCAGCTCCTTCGATTTCACTTTGCCCTGCTTGCTCGGTTTCGGAACGGCGATCTCTCGGCCTTTCTCCTTGACCGAGGTGAGCATGATTTGTTCGCGCCGCAGCAGTTGGCGCAAGCTCTCGCGATTGTCGGCGATGCGCTCGCCGACGATGACTTCGCCAAGGCGATTGCGACCTTTGAACACATACGTGGGCATGGCGATGACCTCTCCTGTGATGTTCGTCGTTTTGGTGGCGCGTTAGCGAATCCGAAGTTCTTCCTCCCGCGGCCCTGTTCGCGCGTGTGGTCCGGGGCCGTTCCAGCCCGTGTTGACGCCGGAACCGCGCTCGATCAGATCGCGCAGTTCCTCTTGATTGGGCGAACGCTGCATGGCCGTCTCCAGCGTGATTAGCCTTTTGTGGTAGAGCGTCGCCAGCGACTGATTGAAAGTCTGCATCCCGTACTTTTCTTGTCCGGCTTGCATCATGGAGTAGATCTGGTGGATCTTGTCTTCGCGAATCAAGTTGCGGATGGCGGAATTCGGCACCAAGATCTCGAGCGCCATGACGCGCCCGCGCCCATCGGCACGCGGCAGCAGCGCTTGGCAAAGGATGCCTTCGAGCACGAGGCTCAGTTGCGCGCGCACTTGTGCCTGTTGATTAGGCGGAAAGACGTCGATGATGCGGTTGATGGTCGAAGCGGCTGAGTTGGTGTGGAGCGTGGCGAACGTCAAGTGACCGGTTTCGGCGATTCGCAGGGCTGATTCGATGGTTTCGAGATCGCGCATCTCGCCGATGAGCACCACGTCCGGGTCTTGACGAAGCGCCGTGCGCAGCGCGTTGGCGAACCCGTGTGTGTCGGAGCCGACCTCGCGCTGGTTGACGAGGCAGTTCTTGTGACTGTGCAAGAATTCGATCGGATCCTCGATCGTCAGGATGTGTTCGCGCCGCTCGCGGTTGATCTTGTCGAGCATGGCAGCAAGCGTGGTCGATTTGCCTGATCCGGTCGGTCCTGTCACGAGGATCAGCCCGCGCGGTCGTTCGCACAATTGCGAGACGATGGGCGGCAGCCCTAATTGCTCGAACGATCTGATCTCGTAAGGGATGGCGCGAAAGACCGCACCCACCGCCCCGCGCTGATTGAAGATGTTCGCGCGAAAACGGGACAAGCCCCGAACGCCGAAGGAGAAGTCGAGTTCCAAGTTCTCCTCGAAACGGTGCTTCTGCGCGTCGGTCAACACGCTGTAGGCCAAGGCCTTGGTGTCGGCGGGCGTGAGCACGCGAAAACCTTCGAGCGGCCGCAGGTGGCCATCGACGCGCACCATGGGCGGCGAGTTGGTTGTGATGTGGAGGTCGGACCCGCCAAGCTCGATGAGCTTGCGGAGCATGTCGGAAAGCGACAGCGGTGATGCCTGCTCGTGAATCGGCATGGATTCCCCTCGAAAAAGCTCGTGGCGAAGAGGCCGGAGAAGAGGCACGGCACGCTTCTTCTCCGGCTTAAAGACTCAGCTTTATTCCAGCGTGCGGGCGGTGAGCGTTCGCGGTGCAGGAGCGCGAAGCGAGGCGAGGGCTTGCTCGGCTTCGAACGCGAGCGGATTGGCGAACTCCACCGGACCGTTGACGGTAAGACTGTAGATGCGGCCGTTCACCTCGACGAAGTAGAAGTTCCAGAACTGCTTGGCGACCGCTGGCGACGAACCGTTGCCCGATTGGGCCAGTACGACGTAGACTCGCCGCCCGCCGATCTCCTGTTCCCAATCGTTGACGACCCATCCGCCCTCTTCGATCATGCGCTCAATGACGAGGCGTCGCAGCGCGACAAACGGCACGTCGCCGAGCGACTTGCGCCGGGCTGACAGCGAAAGCACTAAGTCCGAAGGCATGCGTGGTTGCACCGACGAGACGGCCACCGTCCCCATCACCGTGCCGCTCGGCGCGCGCACGACGTAGCGCATTTGGTTGCCCACGGCTGGGGCGCTGGTCCAGCGTACGGGGAGCGGAAAATCAAGTGTCGGCAGCGTCGTCATCGCGACGTTAGAGACGATTGGCCGCGGCAGTGTGCGGGCGCGCGCCAGTTGCGCCGCTCTGGCCCGTGCTAGACGCCGTTTGCGCGCCAGCAGCGCCGCGCGGCGTTTGCGCAACAACGCTTGCCGCCGTCGCCACCATGCGCGTCGCTTCTTCCGGTAGGAGCGCGACACGCGACGCTTGCCTTCGCGCTCTTGGCTGGCGGCTGCATCGGCACTCCAGTCGACGACCAGCGCCGTGAGCGGCAGCGTCGCCGCGACCGAGAAGAGCATCAACAGCGATAAGACGATTTTTCGCAACATAGTCATGTCCTCTCCGATCTTCACGCGACCGTTTCGCGCACAACCTCTTCCACGGTGGTGATGCCGTTTCTGATCTTGTGCAAGCCCGATTCGCGCAAAGTGATCATCCCATCTTCGATGGCTTTGCGCCGCAGCTCTAGAGCCGAAGCGCCAACCAGAATCAATTCGCGCAGCTCGTCGGTCATCTCCATGACTTCGTAGAGACCGATGCGCCCGCGATAACCGGTCCCGTTGCACGTACGACAACCGCGTCCCTTGTAGGTCTTGATCTGTCGCGCTTCTTCAGGCGAAAAACCGATCTCGATCAGCGCTTCGGGCGGCATCGGGTGTTCGGCGCGGCAATCCTCGCAGATACGACGCACGAGCCGCTGCGCTTGGATCAAGTTGACGCTGGTCGCCACGAGAAACGGCTCGATGCCCATGTTCATCAACCGCGAAATGGTCGATGGAGCATCGTTGGTGTGGAGCGTGGAGAGCACAAGGTGGCCCGTCAAAGCGGCTTTGATCGCGATCTCGGCCGTTTCGAAATCGCGGATCTCGCCGACAAGGATGATGTTCGGGTCCTGTCGCAAAAAAGCGCGCAGCGCCGCCGCGAAGTTAAGCCCGATCTGCTCTTTGATCTGCACCTGATTGATCCCGGGGAGATTGAACTCCACCGGGTCTTCGGCCGTCATGATGTTGGTTTCGGGCTTGTTCAACGCCTGAATCGCCGAATAGAGCGTGTTGGTTTTGCCCGATCCCGTCGGACCGGTGACCAGCACCATGCCGTATGGTTTGCTGATCGCGTGCTGGAATTTGACGAGCGATTCGGGTTCGAACCCGAGCTTGGTCATGTCGAGCATCAGCCGCTCTTTGTCGAGCAGGCGAAGCACGACCTTTTCGCCGAAGAGCGTCGGCAAGGTCGAGACGCGGAAGTCGAGCTCGCGCGAGCGCCCATCGGCTTTGATCTTGATCTTGATGCGACCATCCTGTGGCAGCCGTTTCTCGGAAATGTCGAGTTTGGCCATGATCTTCAGGCGCGAGATCACAGCATCGCGTAGCTTCATCGGGGGATGAAGCACATCGTAGAGCACGCCGTCGACGCGAAAACGGACGCGAAACTCCTTCTCGTACGGTTCGACGTGAATGTCCGATGCGCCGCGACGCAGAGCGTCGGCGAGAACGGCGTTGACCAAGCGGACGACAGGCGCCTCTTCGCTCATGCGCGCCGGGTCGGACATGTCGATCTCGTCGTCCTCTTGAATGATCTCCAGTCCGTCGCCGGTCTCCTCGGCAATATCCAGCGTCAACTGGTCCAGCAAGTAACTGTCGCCCCTGCCCGCACCGTTGCTCCGCCCGTTGGACGACATCGATGGCTCGATGCTATCCGCTAACTCGATCTCCCGCGACGTGTTGTAGTACTTTTCGATCGCCTCTTGCAGGCTCGCTTCCGAGACGACCACCGGCTCGATGTTGAGCCCCGTCATGAACTTGACGTCGTCCATGGCGAAGACATTGGTGGGATCGGCCATGGCCAGCGTCAGCGTCGCGCCGACGCGCGACAGCGGAAGCACACAGTATTTTTCGGCGACTTCGCGCGGGATCAACCTGATCACATCGGGATCGATCTCAAACAGTTCGAGGTTGACGCTCGGTACGCCGTACTGACGCGAAAGCACGGCCGTGATCATGTCGTCGGAGACGAAGCCGAGTTTGACAAGGTTGTAGCCGAGCCTGCCGCCGTGCTGGCGCTGATAGTCGATCGCCTCGCGCAACTGCTGCGGGGTCAGGAGCTTCTCTCGAACGAGGATTTCGCCTAGTTTGGCTGACATCGACGCGACCTACAAAAGGGAGATCGTGGGCGCAAAAACGCAAACGGTGCAAAACACCGTTTGGCAACGCATGTTACTGTTTAAAGCATGCGGTGTCAAGATGGTCTCATCGGTCAATCTGAGAGAGGTTGTAAGATTCGTCTTATCAGCGCTTTACGGGAGAAGCGGGCGGAGAAAGCGCAGTCTGGCAAAGGAACCTTGCATGTTGTTCTTGTGTTCGAACTTTTCCAGCGGGCCGGGCCCCAGAAGGCGAGGATGCGGGAGAATAGCTTGCTGGCCCGGTTGGCCCATGCTACCTCGCAAAACTCCTTGAAGGCGAAGAGGCTGGAATGGAACTGGCGGTCGCTTTCGCCCGTTTGAGCGGGATTCCCCCAGAGAAGAACCCCGCTCAGACGGTTCCGAAAGTCGCTGTTAGCGTAGACCGGAAGGTGCCAGCGACGACTGGCTATGGGCGACGACGCCGTCCTCCGGTGTTGGTCGTGCCCGTGTTAGCTGGTTGTTGCGGTTTGAGCGCTTCGGCGAGCGCTTTGATCGCTTCTTCGGCCTCTTGTCGGCGTTGATCGTTGGCTGGGGCCTTGGCGACGAACTGTTTGAAGATCTCGCTCGCTTCGGCGGCCTTGGACGGGTCCGAGGCGAGCGCCAGCCCGAGGCCGTAGAGCGCGTCGAGGTTGTTCGGGTCGGATTGCAGTATCTGCCTGTACTGCGCAATCGATTCGTCGATGCGGCCGCCTTGGAAGAGCGCGTTGGCGAGGCTCACCTGTGCCTTGACTTTTTTAGCCGGGTCGGTCTCCGCGGCGATGTACTCCTGCGTCGCACGGATCGCCGCATCGGCCATGTCAGCCATGCCGACTTGCAGCGCGAGCCTGTAGTTTTCGTAACGGGCCTCGAGGTAGTTGAGTTCTTCGTTCTGCGGTTGCTGCGTAGGAGCCGCCCCGCCTTGCTGCGTCGCGCCGGAGCGTTTCGCCTGCAACGCGCGTTGCACCTCGAGCGCTTTCTCCGACGCCTCGACGGCGGCCTTGAAATCAGCGCGTGCCGCTTCGCGTCCGGCTTGATCTTTGTTTCTCACCGCCGTGTTGTACCGCTCGACGCCGCGCGTGCGCAAGGCGATCGACTTGTTGCGGTAGAAGACGGGTTGTTCTGGGTCGGCTTGAATGCCTTGGTCGTAGTAATTGATCGCCTCGTCGTACTTCTTGGCCGTGAAAGCGTCGTTGCCGGCTTTGAGGATCTCGTTCAGTTTGAGGTTGAGCGCCTCGATTCGTTTCTTTTCAGCTTCGAACTCGGCGCGCTTGCGCTCCATCTCTTCGCGCGCGCGGCGCGCTTCGGCGCTTTCGGCCCCGCCTTCGGGCACTGCCGCTTGAGCACCCATGGCGCGGATCTGCTCCAACGTCAGCGTGCTGCCGTCGCCCGGTTCGAGTTCGAAATCATTTTCAGGGCGCTGGCTGATGCGTACGTCCTTGAGGAAGGTCGGGCGTGCATTCGGGGCGCTGACGACGATGGTGAAGACGCCGGTGAAAGGAAGACCGGCGTAGACGTAGCGTCCGTTCTTGTCGGTTTTGGTCCGGTATTCGCCTTTGATGTCCGTGCGGTAGAAGACGACCGTCGCGCCGGCGACGGGAACGCTCTTGCCGTCCGGTTGTTTGAGCGTCACTTTGCCCGAGGCGGTGATGACTTGAGCCGCTGCCGAAGCGGCGCTGAACGCGAGCAGCGACGCCACCACAAGGGCGGAAAAGATTTTCGTCGGCATGTTCCGTGGTCTCCTCTCGATCAAGAAGATGATGCCAAAACTTTCGCAACGCTTCGAGAAGGGCGCTGGACGTCGGGGGAGCGGCCCACACACTTGTCCGAAGCGCGGGGAGAAACAACGATTATGATGACGCGCGTGCGCTCGACGGTTGTCGTCTCGGCGTCTGTGGCGCGATCAAATGAACGTTGTCTCCTCGTAAGGGATCGGGTCTGCCACGCCCACTTCGCGAAAAGCGCGAAGCCGCAGCGCGCACGAATCACACCGGCCACAAGCGCGTTCTTCGTTGCGGTAACAGGACCAAGTGAGCGCAAAGGGCGCGCCGAGCGCCAGTCCGCGCCGAACGATCTCGGATTTGCGCATATGGATCACGGGCGTGCGGATCTCTATGCGCGTCTCTGGCCGTGTTCCCACGTCGATGGTGCGTTGAAAAGCTTGATAGAACTCCGGTCGGCAATCGGGATAGCCCGATGAATCCTCGGCCACGGCGCCGATGTAGATGCGCCCAGCGCCGATCACTTCGGCCCAACTGACGGCCGTTGCCAGCAGATGCGCGTTGCGAAAAGGGACATAGCTCGTTGGGATCTGGCGCGCAGCGAGATTGGCCTCGGCCACTGGAATGGCTTCGTCCGTCAGCGACGATCCGCCGATGCGGGCGAGGCTTTCGAGCGAGACGATCAATCTTTGCTCGATGCCGAAATGATCCGCCAGTTCCTCGAACGCGCGGCGTTCGCGTCTCTCCGTCCGTTGACCGTAGCAGACGTGAAGAAAGGCCAGCTCGTCGTTCTCCTCGCGCGCGATGGCTGCCGTCACGCATGAATCCATGCCGCCCGACACCAGACAGACGGCAAAGCGCGGATCGGTCCTCGCCTTCAAGTCGTCCGCCGATTGTTCGACTCTTTCGTTGCTGCCGCCCATGTTACCGCTGCTTCGGTTTCGCTGACGCGCCGTTCTGTTCGCCGCCTTGATCGCGCCGCAGACGCCGGTCGTGCGTTTAGACGCCGCGCGCGTCTGGTCCCCAGATGACCTTGTGCATCTGTATTTGCAAGCGCACGTCGCGCCCGCTCGAGGCGACCCATTCGGCCACTTCTGTCAGATCGACCGCGCCCCAGACGGGCGAGATCAAGACGGCGCGCGCGCGACGCTCCAGATCGTAGCGCGCAATCACTCGACACGCAAACTCCCAATCGGCGCGGTCGGCGACGACGAACTTCACTTCGTCTTTGTCGGCACGCAGGCGTTCGAGATTGGGCCAGTGATTGCGTTCCGCCTCGCCCGACGCCGGACACTTGACGTCGAGGATGATCGCCGCGCGCGGATCGAGCCCCTCGGTCGAGAAGAATCCGCCAGTTTCCACCAACACCTCGTAACCCTCATCGCACAAGCGCGCGATCAGCGTTCGCGCCTCGCGCTGCGCGAGCGGTTCGCCGCCCGTCACTTCGACCAAGCGGCAACCGAAAGAGCGCACTTGTGCCATGATCTCGTCGATGGTCATCCGCTCACCGCCGGTGAAAGTGTACGTCGAATCGCACCACGTGCAGCGCATCGGGCAACCCGTCAGGCGCACGAAGGCGCAAGGGCGCCCGGCATGTGTCGATTCGCCCTGAATCGAACGAAAGATCTCTGTCACGCGCAGCGTGGACATCTTCGGTTTTCGACTCTAGCCCAGCTGCGAACCGGTGTCAAAAGGCACGCTCCCTTGAAACACCCGCGCGCTAGTTGCGCCTCTGGCGAGAGGGCGCCCCCCTGACGACTTTGTGTGGCAACCAAACAAGCGCCCGCGAAATCTCTTCGACCACTTCAACCCGTGTCTCGTCTAACTTAACGGCTGCGCTGCTCTCCCTGTTGAAAAATCCATCTGCGGTTCGACCACTCTTTCGGAGTTGGAATGATGAGAATGCGTGTTGACCAATCTTGTCGGCGGGCAACGGCTCTCCTTTGCACATGGGCGCTGCTGCTCTCTTGGTTCTCTGGGCCGGTGGCGCATGCGCAAACCGCAAGGTCGAGCCGAGAAGAGACCGAGCGCATCATCCACGTGCTCAACCGACTGGGTTTCGGCCCGCGTCCTGGTGACGTCGAGCGCGTGCGCGCCATGGGACTTCAGCGTTACATCGAGGAGCAGCTCCATCCGGAGCGCATAGATGATTCCGCGGCGGAAGCTCGCCTGCGCGCGCTTCAAGCACCGTTTCTCTCGACGCGAGAGCTTCTTGCCAAGTACCCGAACCCCGGGCAATTGATTCGCGTGCTCGACCGGCAAGGGAAACTGCCGCCCGATTTGGCCGCGCTGCGCGACGAGTTCAAACGTCAAAACGGCATGGCCGGCGCGCCGGCCAAAACGCCCGCCAGCGCGCCCAATGCGCGTCCTTCCGACCAAGCCAAGAACATGGCGAGCGCGTCCGCCGAAGAGGAGAAGAACAAGCGGGATATACGCCGAGACGTACGCCAGTACTTCATCGAAAACGGCCTGCTCCCGCCGCAACGCATCACGCAAGAGATGCAGGCGCAGCGCATCATCCGCGCCGTGTATAGCGAGCGGCAGTTACAGGAAGTGATGGTCGATTTTTGGATGAACCACTTCAACGTTTATGCCGACAAAGGGCTGACGCGCTGGTATCTGCCTGCTTACGAACGGGACGTGATTCGCCCGCACGCGCTTGGCAAATTCCGCGATCTGCTCGTGGCGACGGCGCAGAGCCCGGCGATGCTCTTCTATCTCGACAACTTCCAGAGCGTCGCACAGAACCAGTCACCGCCGCGCAACATGCGCCTACCGAGCGGCGAGGCGATGAGGCTCGGGCGATTCGGGCTGGGCGTCGTGGCGCGCCGCGGGCGCAATCTCGAACGGATGATGGCGCAGCAAGCGGCCGAAGAGGCGAGGCGAGCGGCCCAACAGCAGAACCGCCCGCGCATGCCGCGTCCGTCGCGGCGACGCGGTTTGAACGAGAACTACGCGCGCGAGCTAATGGAACTGCACACGCTCGGCGTTGATGGCGGCTACACGCAGCGGGATGTGCAAGAGGTCGCGCGTTGCTTCACAGGCTGGACCATCTTCGATCCGTACGCCATCTCCGGACAGGCGATCGCCGAACGGGGCGGGCCGTTTGCCGAGCGCATCGCGCAGGCTTTGAACGAGCGCGCCGGGCAGTTCGTCTTCAATCCGCGCATGCACGATGCGGGTGAAAAGATCGTTCTCGGGCAGAAAATCCCGGCTGGCGGCGGCATCGAAGACGGCTTGAAGGTGCTCGACATGTTGAGTCGCCATCCGTCGACGGCGCGTTTCATCGCGACGAAACTCTGCCGCCGTTTCGTCAGCGACGATCCGCCAAAGGCTTTGGTCGATCGCGTCGCACAGGTCTTTTTGAAGACCGATGGCGACATCCGCGAGACGTTGCGTGCCATCTTCACCGCGCCAGAGTTCTACGCACCGGAGGCGCGCCGCGCCAAGATCAAAACGCCGTTCGAACTTGTTGTGAGCGCCATTCGCGCGCTCGGCGGAGAGACGGATGGTGGTCCGGCGACGCACAACTGGATTGCACGCATCGGCGAGCCGCTCTACATGTACCAAGCGCCGACCGGCTATCCAGACCGCGCCGAATACTGGGTGAACACGGGCGCGTTGCTCGAACGGATCAATTTCGCCATCGCATTGGTGAACAACCGCATTCCGGGCACGCGCGTCGATGCGGCCAAGCTGGTCCCGGAGTTCGCCGCCAAGAGCGCGCTCACCGACGAGGACCGCCAGCAGATTCTCGACCGCTTCGTCGCGCTCCTCTTGGAAGAGACCATTTCGCCACAGACGCGCGCGCAGTTGGTCAAGCAACTGTTTAAACCGACGACAAACGCAGAGACTAAACCGCCGACTGAAACGACGACGCTCGACCGAGGACAACGCCTTGCGCGACAGCCTCGGATGGAGCGGGCGACGGCGCCACTGTCGACGGGCGTGCGGGCCGAGATCGCGCGCATCGCCGCGCTGGTGCTCGGGTCGCCCGAGTTTCAACGACAGTGATGCTCCCAAGTTAAGCGTGGTTCGACGAACACAAGAGGCAAAGAGACCGGCGGAAGATGAGTTTGGAAAAAGGAGAGGTGCTGATGATGAATCGAAGGTTCTTTTTGAAATCGGGTGGCATTGCGCTCGCTAGCTTCGGCTTGATGAGTTCGGCGCCATCTTTCTTGCAGCGCACCGTCGCGCAAGCGCTCACAGGCGCTGGCGGCGTGCGGCGCAAGACCCTGATCGCCATCTTTCAACGGGGCGCGGTCGATGGATTGAACATGGTTGTGCCGTTTGGCGAGAGCGCCTACTACGATTACCGGCCCAACATCGCCATTCCGAAACCACGAAGCGAAGATGGCGCCATCGATCTCGATGGCTTCTTTGGGTTGCACCCGGCGCTTGCGTCGTTGGAGCCGTTGTGGCGCGAACAGCGTTTGGCCGTCGTCCACGCCGTCGGATCGCCCGATGCGACGCGCTCGCACTTCGATGCTCAAGACTACATGGAGACGGGGACGCCGGGACGCAAAGGCACGCCCGACGGCTGGCTCAACCGACTTTTGCAAGCGCACAAGGATCCGCGCGCAACGCCTTTTCGCGCCGTCGCGATGACGCCGAATCTGCCGCGCATCCTGCAAGGCCGCGCGCCTGCGCTGGCCATTCAGAACCTCGCCGATTTCACCATTCGCGCTGGCGGCGGCGCCTCCAACGTGCAGACCGGA
>CAKZOF010000606.1 GCA_937135995.1 uncultured Pyrinomonas sp. | reverse complement strand
CCGTTTCGCCCTTGCCGATGGCGGGGATGAGGCGCACGGCCGTCGTCTTGTTGTTGATGACGCCGATGGCCATCTCGTCGGCGATGATGGCTGCGATGGTCTCTGCCGGAGTGGAACCGGGAACGGCGACCATGTCCAGTCCGACGGAGCAGACGCTAGTCCACGCTTCGAGCTTGGCGAGCGACAGCGCGCCTGTGCGTGCCGCCTCGATCATGCCAGCGTCTTCCGACACGGGGATGAAAGCACCGCTCATGCCGCCAACAGAACTGCTGGCCATGGCCCCACCTTTTTTCACCGCGTCGGTCAGCAGTGCGAGCGCCGCCGTGGTTCCGTGCGCGCCAGCGCGCTCGAAGCCGAAAGCCTCGATGATCTCGGCGACAGAATCGCCGGGCACGGGCGTCGGTGCCAGGCTGAGATCGACGATGCCGAAGTCGACGCCGAGCCGCCGCGCCACCTCGCGGCCGATCAATTCGCCAGCGCGCGTCAACTTGAAGCTCAGTTTCTTCACCAACTCGGCCATGTGATGCAAGGGGAGGTCGCGCGGCGCGTGGCGCAGCGCGTGGTTGACCACGCCCGGACCGGAAACGCCGACGTTGATCACCGCTTCAGGCTCTCCGATGCCGTGAAACGCTCCAGCCATGAACGGATTATCTTCCACGGCGTTGGCGAAGCAGACGAACTTCGCGCACGCAATCCCGCCGCGGTCGCGCGTCCTGTCCGCCGCTTCTTTGATCAACTCGCCGACACGCCGCACCGCATCCATGTTGATCCCGGCGCGCGTGGTGGCGACGTTGACCGACGAGCAGAGGCGTTCGGTGGAGGCGAGCGCTTCGGGGATGGCAGCTAGGAACTCGCGTTCGGCGGCGGTCCACCCTTTGTGGACCAGCGCCGAATAGCCGCCGACGAAATCGACGCCGATCTCGCTTGCCATCTCGTCCAGCGCGCGCGCCAAACATAGATAGTCGCCGCGGCTTCCGCCCACAAGCAGCGACATGGGCGTGACGGCGAGACGACGGTTAGCCACCGGGACGCCGAAATCCGCGCTCACTTCGTCCACCGTTTGGACCAGTCGCGCTCCCACGCGACGGAGCTTGCGGCGCATGCGGTCAGCGACTTCGCTCGCCGAACTCGCCACGCAGTCTTGCAAACTCACCCCCAGCGTCACCGTGCGGATGTCCATGTGTTCCATCTCGACCATGCGCACGGTCTGGAGTATCTCTGCTTGTGTGTATTCCATGTGAAATCTTCAGGCGAAAACCTTGCTAAGCAAAAGCAGCACGAGAAAGAGCAAGAAGAAGAGGATCGCGCTGACGGTGAAGCGAAGGCTCGGATCATCCGTCGCCTCTTCCAACAGGTCGAGCGCTCTTTCGCGGCGCGACACCGGTTCTTCCTCGACGAAGAGCGTGCGCGGCGTGCTCGGTGGTCGCGACTGCGTGTGGCTGCCGCTCTTGGTCGTGCCGCCAACCTCGGCGCGCGC
>CAKZOF010000605.1 GCA_937135995.1 uncultured Pyrinomonas sp. | reverse complement strand
CCCGCCGCCGCCGTTCACCACTTCGACCTTGCAGCAGGAAGCCGCCCGCAAGCTCGGCTTCGCGGCAAGCCACACGATGCGCGTCGCCCAGAACCTCTATGAGGATGGGGCGATCACCTACATGCGGACCGACGGCGTCGACATGGCCGAGGAAGCGATCAGCGCCGCTCGCCGGGCGATCGCGGACCGCTACGACAGCGGCTTCGTCCCGGACAAGCCGCGCCGCTACACCAGCAAGGCGAAGAATGCGCAGGAAGCGCACGAGGCGATCCGCCCGACCGATTTTTCGAAGGATCGCGTCGGCGGCGGCGACAGTTTCGCCTCCGGTCTGATCTACGGTCTGCTTGTCGGACGCGGGCCGCAGTGGGCCGTCGAATGTGGCGCGGCTCACGGCGCGCTGGCGATGACCACGCCCGGCGATACGAGCATGGTGACGTTGGCCGAGGTCGAGCGTGTGATGCGTGGCGGAACGGCACGCGTCGTGCGTTGATCTCCTCTCGATTCTGTCTTGTTGGCGGCGAGACGCTGCGTCAAGGTCTCCGAGACGGACGACCGTTCCGCTGGCGCGAGACTCGCAGAGCGCGTGCGGAGGGGGCACGAGGTGGCAACGTGCTCGTAAAGATGCTCGATGGGGGCACGTGCTGCTCTTCACCCGCCGTGGTGCGAGGCGTTGGCTCTTCCTCTGGGCTACTTGTTGACTCGACCGACGGCGTTCGCTTCGACGAAGATCGAGAAGATGAACAGGGCAGAGACGATTCGGCGCATCGGCGAGGTAGGGGTCATTCCTGTGGTGCGCGCAAGTTCGAGCCAAGAGGCGTTGGCCGCCACGGAAGCGATTCGCGAGGGCGGAATCGACGTGCTCGAAGTGACGATGACCGTTCCTGGCGCCGTCTCCTTGATCGAGGAGTTAGTTGCGCGCTGTGGCGAACGGGCTTTGATTGGGGCGGGCACGGTGCTCGATGCCGAAACGGCGCGCGCGTGCATTCTCGCCGGAGCGCGCTTCATCGTCAGCCCAACGGTTGACGAACCGACCATCGAATTGTGTCGGCGTTACGGCGTTGCCGTGCTTCCGGGGGCGCTGACGCCGACCGAAGTGGTGCGCGCTTGGCAGGCGGGGGCCGATCTGGTCAAGGTCTTCCCGTGCAGCGCGCTGGGCGGCGCAAGTTACATTCGTGCGTTGAAAGGACCGCTGCCACAAGTGGAACTGGTGCCGACCGGGGGCGTCAACCTGCAGAACGCCGCCGAGTACATCCGTGCGGGCGCGTTCGCGCTCGGCGTCGGCACCGACCTCGTGGACATCAAAGAGATACGCGCCGGACGCGCCGAGGTCATCACAGAACGCGCGCGCCGCTTTCTCGAGATCGTGCGCGACGCGCGGTTCAATGACTCGGTGGCGGCCTGAGTTGACGAGCCGAAGCGGGCAAAAGACGCTCCCATCGAGCGCGCATCGAGCCTCGGGGAGCAACTGGCACGCCACACGAACAGCACGCGCGCGTTCAAGACGTCGCCGCTCCTGCTCCGTCGGTTGGCGCAACATGCTTGACGCTCCCACGGCCCGCAAGCGCGTGGGATTCACGCGCCTCACCGCTGCACCCGGTACGGGCGTCACGCCCTGGTGCGAC
>CAKZOF010000604.1 GCA_937135995.1 uncultured Pyrinomonas sp. | reverse complement strand
CGGTGGATCGAGGGCAGGCAAAGCTGGCCGAAGCGGACGAAGCGGCGCTGCCGAACTTTGCTCGCGTCAACGAGCATCTGTTTCGCGGCGCGCAACCGAACGAGCGCGGCATGGCGCTTCTTGCCGCGCTGGGGATTCGGACCGTCATCAACCTGCGCGACGACGACGCGCGGGCCGAACGCGAGCGTGTGCTGGTCCAATCGCTCGGCATGCGGTACTTCAACGTGCCGATGCGTGGGCTGGCGCGTCCGAAAGACGAGCAGATCGAGCGCGTGCTGGCGCTCATCGCCGATCCAGCGAATTGGCCCGTCTTCATCCACTGCCGCCGCGGAGCTGACCGCACGGGAACAGTGATCGCCTGTTACCGCATCGCGAAGCAAGGTTGGACAGCGAAACAGGCTATCTCCGAAGCGGAATCTCGCGGCATGAGCTTGTTCGCCTTCGCCATGCGCGACTACATTCGCGACTACGCCGAGCGAGAGCAACGCCAAGCGCACGCGACGCCCAAGCTCGCGCCGCCGGAGTTGCGTCCCGCGCCATGATGGTAAAGAGACGGAAGATTTCGAGGGGAGGGACGGATGGGAAGCATTTCGACCACACGCGGAGACAAAGGCGAAACCAGTCTGATCGGCGGCGAGCGCGTCTCCAAGGCGAGCTTGCGCGTGGAAGCCTACGGCACGGTCGATGAGCTGAACTCTTTTCTCGGTCTCGCGCGCTCGATCTGCGAAGACGACGAAGTGCGCCAGATCGTGCGCGAGATTCAACGCGAGCTCTTCGCGGTCGGTGGCGCGCTCGCCAATCCGCTGGCCCACTTGAAAGATCCGCCGTACGTCACGGACGAGATGATCCAACGCCTGACGGAACACGTCCACCGCATCGAGCAGATCGACGGCATCTTGAGCGATTGGTCGCTGCCGGGCGAACACAGGGCAGCGGCGGCCTTCGACGTCGCGCGAACCGTTTGTCGGCGCGCCGAACGCGCCGTTATTCGGCTTGCTGAATCGGGCGAAACGGTGGACCAACGTTCCATCGCTTACCTTAACCGCTTGTCAGACCTGTTGTGGCTCTTCGGGCGATTGCTCGAACATCGCGCGGGCGTCGATGCTCGCCTGCGCGATGAAGAGCACAGGGGGCCGCGTTGGTCGCGCGCGTGGTAGCAGTCTTTGAGCGCGGCGCGCTAAAACATGACATCGAGCGCACTGGTCGCACGCGCCGAGCGGCTGAAAAGCCTCCTGAACGGAGTCGCGCCTGAAAATCGCTGCGTCTTGCGGCGGGGGCGAGATGGCAAAAAAACAAGCGAGGCAAGCACGTGCCTGCCTCGCTTTCGTCTCTTTCGGGTTGTTTCAGCGCGCTCTCACGGGACATCCATCTCGCGTCCGACCTTGTGACTCGGTCGCGGAACGTCGTTCGGAACCGAAGGCGCTGGCGACGCTGCCGGAACCGACGGGACGGCCGCGGGCGCCGCTTCGATGGCGCGCGTGCGGGCCGGGACATCGACGGGGCGACCGCCCACTCCACCTCCCGTTTCGATCCCGCGATCCAGCGTCCGCATCTGCAGATCGCGGTCGAAACGTTCGAT